>JADWMI010000527.1 GCA_015767395.1 Bacteroidota bacterium
CTTTGCTTTATCCAATATTTTCAAACTCTGTTTATAAAGCCCTTTGTGATATAAGATAGTAGCAAAATCGAGCTGCTCACGGATTTGAATTCTGATATCTTGATGAGATGGGTTTAAACGTAAACTAATTAAAATTTGCTTATATAAATGAGCTTTTAAATTAGATAACTGCTGTTTTTTTACAATTCCTTTTTTAAGAATTGTGGCTTCATCATAAGTTGAGAGCTTATCCAAAATATTGAATAGCATCAAGAATTTAGAATCTTCATTTACGCCTAATCGCCCTACATAAAGTTTAAATTGCCTTTTTTCAGATTTAGACAATGATTTTACCAAAACAAATAAATTATCTTTTTGCTCTCTTGTCATAGTTACAATAACAGTGTTAAATAATTCATTTTCAGCTATTTGAAGTCCTATTCAATATGTTAAACATCGTAAAAAACAAATGTTCAATTCCTATTTCACAAAACCAAAATATACATTCGTAGAACAATACGAAAATATATTTTAATAAATGTCTGATAATATAGTCCAAATTTTTGATACAACGCTAAGAGACGGCGAGCAAGTGCCTGGTTGTAAACTTAATACTGAACAAAAATTAATTATTGCTGAACAACTTGATATTTTAGGCGTTGACATTATTGAAGCTGGTTTTCCTGTATCTAGCCCTGGTGATTTTAAATCAGTCGAAGAAATTTCTAAAATTGTAAAACATGCTACAGTTTGTGGGTTAACACGTTCTGTAGAAAACGATATCAAAGTTGCTGGTGAAGCTCTTAAATATGCTAAAACTCCAAGAATTCATACAGGAATAGGAACCTCTGATTCTCATATAAAATTTAAATTTAAATCAACGCAAGAAGCTATAATTGAACGTGCTGTTAAAGCGGTAAGTTACGCTAAAACTTTTGTGGAAGATGTTGAGTTTTATGCTGAAGATGCTGGCAGAACTGACAATGAATATTTGGCACGTGTATGTGAAGCTGTTATTAAAGCTGGTGCAACCGTATTGAATATTCCTGATACAACAGGATACTGTCTTCCTCATGAATACGGAGCAAAAATTAAATATCTAAAAGAAAACGTAAAAGGTATTGATAGAGCTATTTTATCATGTCACTGTCATAACGATTTAGGATTAGCAACTGCTAATGCGATTGCAGGTGTTCAAAATGGAGCTCGTCAAATAGAGTGTACTATTAATGGTATTGGAGAACGAGCTGGAAACACAGCACTTGAAGAAGTTGTTATGATTTTAAAACAACATCCATATTTAAATCTAGATACTGCGATAAACACAAAATTGCTTTACGACACAAGTTTACTTGTTCAACAAAGTATGGGTATCATTGTACAACCAAATAAAGCAATCATTGGAGAAAATGCCTTTGCTCATAGTTCAGGAATACATCAAGATGGTGTTATTAAAAACCGAGAAACGTATGAAATAATCAATCCTTCCGATGTTGGTGTCACGGAATCTTCTATTGTTTTAACAGCCAGAAGTGGAAGAGCTGCATTAGCATATCGTGCTAAAAATGTTGGTTATGATCTGACTAAAATTGAATTGGATGATGTATATCCGCAATTTTTAAAATTTGCCGATTTTCATAAAGAAGTTAATGATGAAGATATACATCACTTAATGGAATTGAATCAAATTACAAAAAATAGAATTCCTGCTTAAAAAACATATAACATATTTATTTACTGGATTATAAAGCCTGTAATGTTCCTAATAATTGAAAACAAACTACAAATTTTATATATTTAGATCATCATTTAATTTATAATGTTTTATGAAATTGAAAATCGCTGTACTTCCAGGCGACGGAATTGGTCCAGAAGTAACACAACAGGCTATTAAAATTTTAGATGCAATCGCTGTAAAATATCAACATTCATTAACCTACAAAATGGCTGCTATTGGAGCAATTGCTATTGATGAAACCGGATATCCACTTCCTGAAGAAACGTTAAAAATTTGCTCAAACTCAGATGCTATTTTATTTGGAGCCATTGGAGACCCCAGATATGACAACGATCCCAGCTCAAAAATTCGACCG
>JADWMI010000528.1 GCA_015767395.1 Bacteroidota bacterium
CCTAAATATTCTGAAATTAATACCGTAGCAAAAGCCAAAGACACATTCCCTGGATTTGAACAAACATTAATTAAATATAGCAGTGAAATATTATTGTCTTCAATATAACTCCCCAGTTTTTCTACTAAAACCAAGACTTCATCCCAAAACTTGCCAATAAGCTCGTTATACGCATCACTGCCGCGCTCCATTCTAATTTTAAAAAAATCATTGTATAGCGGCCAGGCATCAAAAGCTTCCATTTCTGGAATTACTTTTTTAAAAGCATCTTTTGGAATGAGCTCATCTGCTTCTTCCTTAATATCTCCAGCAACAAAGTGAATAGGAATATCAGGATAAATACTTTTAAATATTTTGGCGTACTTTTCAGTCTCTACCGTAATGCCATCAATGGTGAAATAAAAGGTAAGGAACGCAACCCCTCCTTTTTCAAGATAATTATCAAATACTGTAGCATCTTTTTTAAATGCTGATTTTGATGCTCGCTCTTTAAATCTGTCAATAAATAAACCCAAGTCAAACCAGGTAATTATTTTTTCGTTGTGTAATTCTTTTAATAGGCTGCCAATTTTCTCTTTGTTGTTATTACTCATTTGTGGTTAGTTTCTTAAAATTTAAATAGGTTGTTTAATTTTTCCTCAAGAACATCAAATGAGAAATGTTTTTTACCAAGATTAAAGTTATACTCTCCAATTTCTTTACATAATTTGGGGTTGTATATTATTTTAGCCATTTGATGCACTTTTTCATTTGTTAAATTGCTGTCTTCTATCATTACAGTTTCAAAACCTTTACTCCCAATATCTTGCATATATACTGGTTTATAATTATTAACGAATATTGGTTTTTTGGCGAGTACTCCTTCAACAAAAGCATTGCCAAAACCTTCATAAGTACTAAAATATGTACAAGCTGTACCATGTGCGTACACATCCGAAAGATCTTTATGATCTAATACTTTATGAGAGGCAAAAATGATTTGTTTGGACAAACGAAGGTTGTGAATTTGATCAATCAACTCATTGTAATATTCTTTGTTTTCATCATCATTGTTATTTCCTGTAATTACCAATTTCAGATTTTTATCATGTAATTTTTCAATTAATGAAATTGCTGTTTCTATTCCTTTTCTTCTTACAATTCTTGTGACTTGAAGTAAGGGTATTTCATTTTCTTTAACGCCAACATCTCTTAGGAAAAATTTATTTTCTTCAGTTGGAACACCATAAATACGATTAAAATCCATCACATTTGGAACCAAGGTAGCATCAATACTAAATCTGTTTTTAAAGGTTTCTACTCCAAATGTATTAATTACGGCGTGTTTTACATTTGGCAATAACAAGGGGAAATTATCATCTATAAATTGGTTGATTTCAGGATGTACAGATAAATAACGATCTCCTCTTTCCCAATGAAAATCGTGGTCGTGTGTTACAATAGGTATTCCTGTACGTTTAACAATCTTTTTTATGGCGACTCCCATAGATAATTGACAAGGTAATGCTGAAGCATTTTCAGAAAGAAGCATGTCAATTTTTTTATTTGTAATCCATTCTAATAGTTTAAATTCAATCATGTCAGACCATTTATCAACATGGTTTAGTAAAATATCAGGGTCTTTATCCGGTTCAAAAAATGCTTTACGTTGTTCCCATTCGGCTTCTGCAGAGAAAAAAGACAATGCAGGGAGTAATGTATGGTGTTCATAATCCATATTCCAGGATTCAAATTCACCCGAAATAATAAACACTTCGTGCCCTATTTTTTTAAGAATACTTATCCATTTCTCTGTTTCAAGAGCAACACCATCTACACCTCCAATTCTTCCAATAATAATACCTATTCTCATACTTGTTTTATAAGGGTTCATATACCTTAAAGATACATTTTTAAGAAAAAGATAAAAGGAATTCAAAGACAGAGTTTGATAAATTACCACTTCAAAAATTATAGCAGGTAAAAATTATTACTTAAAAAAAATATGTGGTTTATATTGTTAAAATGATAATACGCAAGACTCATTTTTTTTAATATAATAGCGCTTTTCGCTTTTTCTACAGACAA
>JADWMI010000529.1 GCA_015767395.1 Bacteroidota bacterium
GTCTAGATGCCGATTTAATTATGTTATCTTTAATAAGTAATTCTAAAAAAATATATTTATTGAGAGAAACAACTGAATATAATATAGAGAATGTTGAATCAGAATATATCTATTTGGACATAAATAAACTTAAAAAAAGTATAATAAACAAAATAAAACCAAAATGTTATAATATTAGTAATGAAACTTTAATAAATGATTATATATTTATATGTTTTTTCATAGGTAATGACTTTATTCAACATACTCCATCTATAAATATTAGATATAATGGTTTAGAAGATTTATTAGATATTTATAGTAAATTATCTGATAAATATAATGGTTTATTTTATTTAACAGATATAAATAAAAAAGAAATCATAAATATTTCATATTTTAAAGAATTTATTAAAGAATTATCTATTAGTGAAAATGAAAGGTTAAAAAAAATATTAAATGTTAGGAGAAGGCAAGAAAAAAAATTTAAAAGTATATATCACAAAAATTCAGATAAAGTTAGAGTAATGAATCATAAACCAATTGTATTTAGATCGGTTGAGAAAAAAGTGTTTTCAGATTTAGACAATTGGAGAAATAAATATTATATGGAAACTATATTTCATAAAGAATATGATGATAAAACATTCCCAATATATGAACCCATATTAAACTTTAAAATAAAACAGATGAGTAAAACATATTTAGAATCTTTAAAATGGACTCTTCACTATTATTTGAGAGGATGTATAGCTTGGAGATATTCATATAAATATTATTATGCACCATCATTTGTAGATGTTTATGAATATTTAAAAGATATAGATAAAATTGATATAAAGTTAGATGATAAACCATATTCATGTTCAGAACAACTAAATATGGTTTTACCGAAAGAAAGTTTTAATTTAATCGTAAATAAAACCGAAATCGATGAAAATATGTATCCAGAAAATCCAAAAGAATCATATTTATTAAAAAGATATTTGTGGGAATGTGATCCTATTTTACCTCATTTATAATTTTACTATAATTATGGGTTTTCAGGACATTGACAACATTTACCATCTATTTCTCTTCTACCTTTACCATCCTCGCATACAGATTGTATACAAACTATTTCACTACAATCTGGTTTTTCAGGACATTGACAACATTTACCATCTATTTCTCTTCTACCTTTACCATCCTCGCATACAGATTGTATACAAACTATTTCACTACAATCTGGTTTTTCAGGACATTGACAACATTTACCATCACATGCTCTTCGTCTAATTCCTCTTTTAGGATTAGAAGCTAACCGAAAATTATAATCTTGCCAAAAATTTCCCGAACATCCATTAGGCATTATATAAATATAAACATATAAAAAAAATATAATTAAAAATATAATTAAAAAATATAGTATAAAATATGAACGAATTATATTATCTAGATTAAATATCATCTAGATTAATTGGTTCATCGTGTAAAAATTCATTTGGTACCTTAGTATTTTCATCTGAAGAATCATCTTTTTCATCATCAGAGTCATCGGAACTAGGGATATCAAATGGGTTAAATCCACTTTCATCGGTTGTAATATCATCTTGTAAAAAGTTTCCAGGAACATGTCCTTGTTTAATTAGTTTATTTGCATCATCTCTTTCATATTTGTGAAGAATACTACATTTTTCATCTTGAAATTCCCAAGGGCAAGTTAATACTAAATCCCCAAGGACAATTTTAGAACAACGCTGTGAACCTTTTTTCAATGCCCCCCTTAGAATACCATTTCTAGTAATTCCATCAACATTTAAAATTTTGTATCTACCACTCCCATTTACAGATGTAATCTTACCATAGTTAGATTCTCCCTCAATTTTATAAATTAAATCTTTAGATGCTTTTGGAGCATTTTTTTTGCCCCGACCCTTTTTACCACCAGTTGTATTTTTCCCCATAGTTATTTAATAATATTATTAAATAAATTATAAATATTATCAAATTTATTTAGAATATGGTCATCCACCACCTTTCATTCTATTGGTGATTCCACCTCATCCACCATGTTTTAAACCACAAGTCCCACCTTTTTTATTAGAC
>JADWMI010000530.1 GCA_015767395.1 Bacteroidota bacterium
AGCTGCTTTTGGGGTTATTACAGGAGTTATTTTTGTTGAGCGTTTTGAAAAGTCTTTAGGACTTGCCTTAGGCATAAGTATTGGTATTAGTAATCGATTCAATTATTGACCGTAATATGGATGCTAATGCTGCAAGAAACATTCTATAATTAATCCCAAGCAAACAACTTCTTTTCCCAAATTATTTACACTATTTCTTCTTGTACTGCTTCAACCTAAGAATATGCTAAAATTTGTTAAATTATTACTTTGTTATGCATAGTACTGTAACAAAGTTATATTAACGACGTCTATCTAGTATAACAATCAAAAACAACAGTTAGTATTAATCAATCAAAACTTTAAAATTATGAGAACTTTAGACAACAATCAATTAACAGGAACATTAAATGGTACTAAAAGTAGCAAATGGAATACAAAAAGACGTTTCAGATAAGTATCCAATTTTAATCAAACAATCTTTCATCAATCAATTAAATCTTAAACAATGAACACAATTAAAACATTAATATTAGCTATGCTAATTACATTTAGTAGTCAAGTTTCAGCTAATACAGGTAGTCCTAAAAATGACTTAAAACAAGTTTCAGCTAATACTAGTAATCATATAAATGACTTAAAACTTGTATCACAACAAATACAGACGCTTTTAAAAGGGTCAGAAATTACAATTTATGATGAGGTAATAGTTAAGATAAAAATAAAATTAAATAGTAATAATAAAATTATTGCAGTTTCAATTGATTCACATAATTATGAGATTTCAAAATTCATTAAAAACAAATTGAATCTAAAAGAGCTTTCTATAGATAAAAAAAGCAACTACAGATTTTACGCTATTCCTGTAAAATTTTTACCAACAATATATTAACTGATACCTTAAAACAATTAAAAACATCAAATAGCTCCTAATAGTTATTATGAAAAAAAGTCCATTTTATATCTTACTGGTACTAGCAAGTTTATCAATTATTTCTTGTACAAAAAGTAACGATTTAGAAGAAACCCTTGGCAGTGCATTTGTACATATTCCTGATAATGAGTTCGAAAAAGAACTCATTCGAATTGGAATTGATACAGACGGTATTATCAATCAAAGCGTACGAAAAAGGGATGTAGAAAATGTAGAACGGTTACATTTAAATAATACGAGTCCTTTAACAATAAAGAATTTAAAAGGTATTGAAGGTTTTGTGGGTTTAAAAAGACTTTTTGCTTCTGGTAACGGGCTTACCTCTATAGATTTAAGTAATAACGTGTTATTAGATACTATAAATTTATCTGTTAATTATTTAAGATCTATAGAAGGTTTGTCTACTGCCACAAATTTAAAATGGCTGAGCTTATCCTATAATAGCTTTACCGAGTTTTCTATAGACAATTCAAGCGTTAGAAATATTTTAATGAGTGACAATGAATTAGTCTCTTTTGATGCGAGTAAAGCACAAAATTTAAAGAGTGTCCTTTTAACATTGAATAAAATTACCGCTTTAGATTTTAGTAAAAACCCTTTATTAAAAGTGCTTGTTTTTTCTGCAAACAAACTAAGAACCATTAATTTAGATTCTAATTTGAATTTAGAGTATATATATTGCTCTAGTAATTTACTAACCACTTTTGATGTTAGTAAACTAAATAAACTGGTAGATTTAAGAGTAGATAGAAATCCATATTTGAATTGTATAAAAGTAGCTTCTGGACAAAATATTTCTACTTTAAAATTATCTTCATATCAGCAAGCAAATGTGAATTGTAACTAAGGCATCTATTTTTCAACTTTTATTTAACAGATAAATATTAATTAAAAAATAAATACTTCCTAAAGCTCTCTAAATATATATGATTTTTAACTTTTATTTAAAAAAATAAGTTTTACATGTAATAATTTTTGTTTCCAGCCACTAACCAAGAAAACATTAAAAATTAAATATTATGACATTACAAGAAGCTTATAATTTTTTCGAAGGTTTAAAAACTGAAACAACTAAAAAGCATGAAATCCAGGTTTATGAAAAATTTCTTCATACACTAACCAGGTTGAAAGTTAGAGAGTTCTCAAATGATG
>JADWMI010000531.1 GCA_015767395.1 Bacteroidota bacterium
CTATTAATCCTATTGCTAGTTACTATGCTAGTGTAAGCCGAAAAACACTTAAAGGCAATCCTGAAGGAGGTTATGAGTCAGAACAAAAAATGACGCGAATACAAGCATTAAAATCGTATACTTTAGATGCTGCTTATGGCGCATTCGAAGAAAACATTAAAGGTTCTATTAGCAGTGGTAAGCTTGCTGATTTTACAATTTACAATCAAAATTTGATGACAGTTGATGAAAATCAGATTTTAAATACTGAAATCGTCATGACTATTTTTAATGGTAAAGTAGTTTACAAGAAAATCGAAAAATAACGAAAGCACAACAAAGAACTGAGTTAAAATCCAAAGGAAATTAACTTAATTCGACACATAATATTCATTTCGGACATTTGTAGAGTAATAATGTAATAACAAATTAAACTTTTTTATAATGAAAAAAAATATGGGTAATGCAGACAGAATTATTAGAGTAATAATCGCTGCAATTATCAGTGTTCTTTATTTTACTGGAACAATTTCAGGAACTTTAGGTATAGTTCTATTAGTACTGGCAGGAGTATTTGTATTAACTAGTTTCATAAGTTTTTGTCCACTATATGCACCATTTGGAATTAGCACTTGTCAGATAAAAGAAAAAAAATAAAGAGTATACAACAATCTATAAGTAATTGCTTGTTCTCGCTTACTTTGGAAATTCCCAGCGGTTTTCAGTTTGGTTTGTATTTGCTAAATTAAAAATTCTGAATGGCCAAATAGACTATGGCTTAATCGAAATATAACTCTCGAGACTATTGATTTAATCAAAGAATAATTAGCTATTACGCCTTACAAAAATGGGTATAAAAAATTACTCAATTCAATAATCTTAGAAGCTGTTTGGTTAGGTTCTGATCTTAATTTGCTTGATACTTTATCGAAAAATTTTTCAGATGAATTCATTTTATGTTTTGTGTATGAATTTTTCACATGTTGTTTTCAATTGTTTTATTTCGATTTTAAGTTAAAAATAGCATCTGCACTTACCCAGTACACTTCGCCTTTTGTAACTCCAGCCCATCCTCTTTTTTGAGAACCATAATACCTTCTTGAAAAGAAAAAATATTTTTCATCAGGAGACATGTAGGGGCTATAATATACCCAATCATCTTCGTATGCGAGTTTAATATTTACAGGAGTTTGCCATTTATTAGCTTTTTTGAATGCAATCTTAAATCCCTTCCCATTACTAGAAATTAAATAATCTTCATTTTTGCTAACATAGGTACTACCACCATTTTTAATTGAATTTAGGCCAAGACTTACCGGGGTGTCAAATTTTCCATCTCCCAAATATTGAGATTTAAGGATGTCTCTTCCTCCCGCATCTTTTGGTTTAATAGACAGAAAGTACAAGCTTCCATCTGCAACCACAATCGGATACGATTCAATATGTTTTGTAGAAACAGGAGATTCAACTTTTGAGGCAATTTGCCATTTGCCATTTATTTTTCTGCTCACGTAAATATCCGGAGGAATTTTATATAACACTTCCAGATTTACGTCATTAGCATAATTTTCAGGATCAACCCCAAGAAAAAACATAGTGTTGCCTTCTTGAGTAATGGTTGGGTCGCAAGCTATAGAAAGCAAAACACTATCTGAATACATTTGAATAGGTTGAATTGGTGACCAAATTCCATCAATTAATTCTGAATGATGTATGACAAAACTGTCGTCTACAATTCTTGAAAAAAACATTTCAGTATACGATGCATTAAAAACGACATTTAGTTCTATGTTTTTCGTGTTTACCTGTGATATAGCAAATAATTCAGGAGTGCTACTAGGTGGTTTTTGATTAAAATTGGAAGATGCATTGGTTTTACAACTTTGAAACGCAATTACTTGAAATATGAGTATGAGTATCAATTGTAAATGACTATAATACCTTAACATTTTTTTAGTTTAAATTAATTGTTTTGAGAATTGCTTAAGATTTGAATAAGGCGTGTTTTCAATGTACTTTATTTATTGATAGCATAAGGTTTGCAATAGGATGAATAATTTCTTGCCTAAAATCTTCATCATAG
>JADWMI010000532.1 GCA_015767395.1 Bacteroidota bacterium
AATTATTGTTTAGACTGGTCTAAATTTTGTTGAAAATTAAAATTTTAGCAAAATTTAATTAAAAGTATTGTAGTTTTAAAAAAAGAATTACTTTTGACTTATGCAAATAGCAAAAACATATAAGTTAATTCAAAACGCAATTCAAATGCGCAGCTTAATTATTGCTACTACAACTACTACAACAACCCTTTAGGGGTTCTACTCTATTCATATCATTCATATACCTATTCGTTTTATAAAAATGAAACAAAGAATAGTTCATAAAAAAATAAAAATATCATTTTAAAAAATTAATATGAAAGTATTAAAATTTGGTGGCTCATCAGTAGCATCTTCAGAAAATATAAATAAAGTAATTAATATTGTTAAAGAAAGTTCGAATAAAAACAATGTTGCAGTTGTAGTATCAGCTCTTGGAGGTGTTACAGATTTACTTCTAGAAGCAGGAAATTTAGCTTGTAAAGGTGACGAAAACTACAAAAACTGTTTTAATGCTATTGAAGAAAGACATATACAAGTAGTACGGGAATTGATTCCAGTAAACAACCAAAGTAGTGTTTTAGGTCAGATAAAAAAAATGCTTAATAAATTAGAGAGCACATTGGAAGGTGTCTCTTTAATTAATGAATTGTCTGATAAAACTTCTGACAAAATCGTGAGTTTTGGTGAGTTATTTTCTTCATTTATTATTGCAGAAGCGTTAAAAAGTAATGACTTAGATGCTGAATTAAAAAATTCACAAGAACTAATTGTAACGGATGAAAATTTCTCAAATGCAGCAGTAATATTTAACAAAACCAATGCTAATATTGAAAACTACTTCAAAAAGAACAATCATAAAATAGTAGTATCCCCTGGTTTTGTTGCTAAAACTGAATTAGGAGAAGTCTCAACTTTAGGACGAGGAGGCTCAGATTATACTGCTGCAATTATAGCGGCAGCTACAAATGCTTCTGTGTTAGAAATTTGGACTGATGTTAGTGGTATGTTTACTGCCAATCCAAATTTTGTTAGGCAGGCATTTCCTATTAAAAACATTTCGTACCAAGAAGCAATGGAATTGTCTCATTTTGGAGCAAAGGTTTTATACCCACCAACTATTCAACCAGTGCTAAGAAAAGAAATTCCAATTTGTATTAAAAACACCTTCGATGCAAAGGATGAAGGAACTTTAATTACAAAAATATCATCAAATACAGATTATATTAAAGGAATTAGTCATATTGAAAATATGGCTTTAGTAACCCTAGAAGGTGGTGGAATGATTGGTGTTCCAGGAATTTCGAAACGTTTATTCGGCGCTTTATCTTATGAAAAAATAAGTGTTTCATTAATTACACAAGCATCATCCGAACATTCAATTTGCTTTGCAATTAGCAATAACGACGCAGAAAAAGCAAAACAAGCAATTGACGCTGAATTTGACTACGAAATTAGACTTAACAAAATAGAACCATTAATTGTAGAGCAAAATAATGCCATAATTGCACTTGTTGGTGATAATATGAAAAACCATCAAGGCATTAGTGGTAAAATGTTTAGTACTTTAGGTAAAAATAATGTAAACATTAGAGCGATTGCTCAAGGAGCTTCAGAAAAAAATATTTCAGCAGTTATTTCTCATAAGGATATTAAGAAGGCTTTAAATACGCTGCATTCAGAATTTTTTGAAAACCAAACCAAGCAACTCAACTTATTTGTTATTGGAGTTGGAAATGTTGGAGGAAAATTATTGCAGCAAATTAATAAGCAGCAACAATATTTATTAGATAATTTAAAGCTTCAGGTTAGGGTTATTGCGATTACAAACTCTAAAAAAATGTTGTTTAATGAAGATGGTATTGATTTAAATACTTGGGAATTACAATTACCAGAAGGAGAACCTTTAGATATGAATGTATTTCATTCAAATGTAAAAGAGCTAAATTATCGTAATAGCATTTTTGTTGACAACACAGCTAATGAAAGTGTTTCTAAATTGTATGCAAATTATTTGAAAGAAAGTGTTGCTGTGGTTACTTGTAATAAAATTGCTTGTTCTTCTAATTACACGAACTATTT
>JADWMI010000156.1 GCA_015767395.1 Bacteroidota bacterium
TGGTTGGGGATACACTTATGATGCCAATAAAATTAGAGGTTTTAAGCAAACACATCAGCCAAGTCCTTGGATTAATGATTACGCGGCCTTTGCACTATTTCCAGAGACTGGAGAGTTAAAAATTAATGAAGATGAAAGAGCTTCTTGGTATTCTCACAAAGCCGAAATTAGTAAACCTCACTATTACAAAGTGTATCTGGCAGATTACGATGTAACAACTGAAATTACACCAACCGAAAGAGGAGCTCAGTTTCAATTTACATTTCCGAAGTCTGAAAAGTCACACATTTTGGTTGATGGATTTTTTAAAGGATCTATGGTTAAGGTTTTTCCTAAAGAACGAAAAGTCATAGGATATTGCCGCAATAACTCAGGTGGTGTTCCAGATAATTTTCACAACTATTTTGTGATCTATTTCGATAAAGATTTTGATGAAGTTGCTATTTGGGAAAGTAAAGAGGGTGAAACTGTAAACAATAGCAAGTTAAACAATTCACTCACAGCAGAAGGGTATCATGTAGGAGCTGCATTAACATTTAAAACAAAAGATGGCGAACAGGTTACTGCCAAAGTAGCTTCCTCTTTCATCAGTTTTGAACAAGCTGAACTTAATTTAAGTCGGGAAATAGGAACAGATAGTTTTGATCAAACAAAAAGTAAGGCTGCCAATCTGTGGAATAAAGAATTGGGACGTATTGAATTAGAAGGTGGTACAACGGAACAATACAAAACCTTTTACACCGCACTATATCGCGTATTATTATTTCCAAGAAAATTTTATGAAATAGACAATAATAATGAAATTGTTCATTACAGTCCATATAACGGAAAAGTACTTCCGGGATATATGTTTACTGATAATGGTTTTTGGGATACCTTTAGAGCTGTTTTTCCATTTTTCACAATTATGTACCCTGATTATTCAAGCCAAATAATGCAAGGCTTGGTTAACACCTATAATGAAAGTGGCTGGTTGCCAGAATGGGCAAGTCCAGGTCATAGAGATTGTATGATTGGCTCTAATTCGGCCGTAAATATTACAGATGCCTATTTAAGAGGTATTAGGGGGTTTGATATAGAAACATTATACGAAGCGGTACTTAAAAACGCGAAAGGGAAAGGACCTATAAGTTCTGTTGGTCGTTTTGGTGCAGAATACTATAATGAATTAGGGTATGTTCCCTATGATGTTGGTATAAACGAAAATGCTTCAAGAACACTGGAGTATGCCTATGCAGACTGGTGCATAGCTGAATTAGCAGAGGTATTAAATAAGCCTCAAGAAGAAATAGATCTTTTTAGAGGTCGTAGTCAAAATTACAAAAATGTTTTTGATCCAGAAATTGGATTTATGAGGGGTAAAAATAAAGATGGTTCTTGGGCTAAAACATTTACACCCGATAAATGGGGAGATGCTTTTACAGAAGGCTCTTCTTGGCACTGGACATGGGATGTTTTTCATGATCCATTAGGTTTAGCCGAATCGTTTGGAGGTGTTGAAAAGATGCGTAATCGTCTAGATGAAGTTTTTACTACAGACCCAACTTTTAATGATTCCTATTACGGACAACAAATTCACGAAATCACGGAAATGTTAGTAGCGGATATGGGGCAATATGCACACGGAAATCAGCCAATACAGCATGCTGTTTATTTGTATAATTGGCTAGGTGAGCCTTGGAAAGCACAAAAGCATGCACGCGAAATAATGAATAAATTATATTCTTCAGCACCTGATGGTTTATGTGGTGATGAAGACAATGGGCAAACATCTGCTTGGTACGTATTTTCTTCTATAGGTTTTTACCCTGTAACGCCTGGAACTGGAGAATATGCCATTGGAAGCCCATTATTTCAAAATGTAAAACTACATCTTCAAAATGGAAAAACTTTTGAAATTGATGCAGCAAATAATTCACATGAAAATATATATATAAATTCAATTCAAAAAAACTCGAAATCATACAATAAAAATTTTGTGACTTATAAAGATATTATGGAAGGCGCAACTTTTAAAATGGATATGCAAAGGGAGCCGAATAAGGAACTAAACACCGAGTCTTCATCAATACCATATTCTTTCAAAAATTTAAAATAAATCAATAATGAATAATAAGAGATACAGTATAGGTTGTGATATTGGTGGAAGCCATATCAGCTGTGCATTGATAGATGTAGCTTCTGGATTTATAAAAGAAGACTCATTGATAAGTATAAAAGTAAATAATTCTGAACCAAAGGAAATAATATTAAAAGTTTGGACAGATGCAATTACACAATGTAAAACAAAATTAACAGAACCTGAAGAATTTGCAGGTTTAGGATTGGCAATTCCTGGTCCTTTTGATTATCAAAAAGGAATTGGATTGTATGACAATTCAAATCAAAAGTTTGTTGATTTAAAAAATGTAAATGTAAAAGAGGCATTGTCTAAAAGTTTATCTATTTCAGAAGATCTCATAAAATTTATAAATGATGCTACGGCTTTTTCATTGGGTTGTTATTGGTTTGGTGTTGGAAAGGGAAGTCGGAAAATGGTAGCTATTACTTTAGGAACTGGTTTCGGTTCTTCATTTATAAGTGATGGAAAAGCAATAGAAGAAGGTGAAACAGTTCCAAAAGAAGGCTGTTTATGGCATATTCCATATAAAGATGGCATTGCTGATGATTATTTTTCAACAAGATGGTTTGTAAGTAATTTCAATGAAATATCAGTTGAACAAGTGACTGGAGTGAGAAGAATTGCGGAATTGGCCAGAGAAGGAAATAAACAGGCTGATTTATTATTCAGTACTTTCGGAAGCAATTTAGCAGAGTGTTTAGCTTATCACTTAGAAACATTTGAGACAGAAGTGGTCGTAATGGGAGGGAATATTGCAGAATCTTTTGAGTTATTTAAGCCAAGTTTAGAGAAAGGGTTAAAAGCTAAAGGAATGGAAATTCCATTTAAAGTGTCAAAATTAAAAGAAAATGCAGCTATGTTAGGTGCAGTAACAGTATTTAAATAAAAAACATCCAAATTATGAGTAATAAGAAAGTAAGTACGTTTCCTATATTTTTAGTCTTTTTATGTATGGGTTTTGGAGACGTTGTTGGTCCCATGGTAAGTTTGGCAAAAGAAACGTTTGAATTGACAAATTTTTTAGCAACATTATTACCTTTTAGTGGGTTTTTAATGTTTGGAATACTATCCATCCCAATGGGAATTTACCAAGATAGGAAAGGAAAGAAAAAAGTATTATTAATTGGTTTAGCAATTGCGTTTGTTGGATTATTATTGCCTATTATATCGGGTATGTACGGACCGATTATTGATACACTTTCAGCGGATTTACAATCGAAGTTTTATATCATATTAGCTTCTATTTTGTTATTAGGAGCAGGCGCAACTGTTTTACAAGTATCTGGAAATTCAATTATGAGAGATGTTTCAGCAATTGGACGTTTTTCAAGTAACTTATCACTAGGGCAATCAATCAAAGCAATTGGGTCATCGTTAGGTTTTTTATTACCTCCGTTTGCGGTTATGGCTGGAATGGATTGGACCCTGTTATTTCCAATTTATGCAGTATTAATATTAATTACTTTTGGTTGGACAAGTATGCTGAAGGTAAAAGAAGTCAAATATGAAGATGAAGCACCTGCTTCATTTGCTAGTTGTATCTCATTGTTAAAAAACAAATACGTTTTAATGATGGTAGTAGCGATATTTGTGTATGTAGGAGCAGAAGTCTCAATGAGTTCAGGAGTTCCAATTTTATTAAAAGAAGAATTTGGACTAGAAGGTTTTAGTCTTTGGTTAAGTTGGTCTTTATTTTTCTTGCCAATTTTAATAGGAAGATTTTTAGGCGCAGCAATTTTAACAAAAGTAAAACCCATTAAATTTTTGTTTATAACAGTAATTTTAGCAATAGTAGGTGTGCTACTTTTACTTTTTGGAAATCAAGCAGTTGCGTATTTGGGTATTGTATTAGTTGGATTAGGCTTTGCAAATATTTTTCCTTTAGTATTTTCCATTACAGTTGATAAATTACCCGAAAGAGCGAATGAGTTAAGTGGGTTAATGGTTACAGCAATTGTTGGGGGTGCATTTATTCCACCATTAATGGGCTTAGTTGCTGATTCTACAAGTATTCTATTAGGGTTTTTAGTTCCTTTAGCTTGTTTGATATACATTTTGTTTTCAACAATTGTAGCTTCAAAAAAGTAAGTAATCATTAAAATTCTCCATTTTACATTTTGATGATAAGAGAGGGAATGGTAGTATTTTCAATCTATGAGTTGTTGAAATATGTATCTAGAATATTTTTAACAACTTGAAATTCTATTCTCGATACATTTTTTCTGCGAAAAACCATGGAATTTATAAATTGAAAATTAAATAAAATTAGCAAGCACAACTAGATAAATTCATAAATTTTTTTAAACCTCTTTATTGTCAAATTTGTTAAAGAGGCGACTAACTAATTTCGGTGAATTTGATAATTAATTGGCTAAGAATGGCTGATTGGAGCTAGTTAAATATAAAGAGTTGACATCGCTCAAGAAAGACTAGGCGGAGTAGTTAGCAATAGTGTGTTCTTATATTAATGAAATAAAAAATCATGTTAAAAAAAACGTTTTTAAAGCAATTAATAATAGTTCTGTGTTTTCCTTTTTTAGCATTTCAAGCTAAAAATGAAAATAAGGATCTTACATTAAATCCTTTATTTAAAAATCATGTGGTACTTCAACAAAAAGAAAAGGCAACTATTTGGGGCGAAAACACACCAAATGAGAAAGTTACTGTTTTTGCAAGTTGGGGACAATCATCGGTTACCACAACAGATTCGAAAGGAAATTGGAAATTAACTATTGAAACACCAAAAGCGGGTGGACCTTACACAATAAAAGTGAGCTCAAATGGTATTGAAATTTTACTAACCGATGTTATGGTTGGAGAAGTTTGGCTGGCATCGGGGCAATCTAATATGGAAATGCCCGTAAAAGGGTGGAGGCCTAATGATATAATTAATAATTCTGATGAAGAAATAGCGAATGGAAATTATCTGGAAATTAGAATGTTTACGGTTGAAAAAGAACTGTCACTAACACCTTTAAACACTGCTAACGGAACTTGGAAAGTTTGTAATTCCGCTAATGTTGCCGATTTTAGCGCTGCTGCTTATTTTTTTGCTCGTAGACTTTATAAGGAATTAAAAGTTCCAATAGGCATCATTCATTCAAGTTGGGGCGGTACAGTTTCGGAGGCTTGGACAAGTAAAGAAAAGTTGAAAAAATTCACCGATTTTGAGGCTGTTTTGGCATCTGAGGAAACAAATGGTGAAGATGAGGATATTGAAAAATGGTTTGCTAAATGGGAATCTATTTCTATTCCACAAACAACAGAACAATGGAATTCCATTAATTTTAATGATACTGAGGCGGTAAAATCGGATTTTAACGATACCAATTGGGAAACAATAAATTTACCAGGAAGAATTGATGATGTAATGGTAGGAGAAGTTGATGGCGCATTTTGGTTTCGAAAAAAAGTATTTATTGAAAATATTGAAACGGATTATAAAATTTCTATAGGCGCTGTTGATGATATGGATGCTACTTATGTAAATGGTTTTAAAGTTGGTGGTTTAGTAGGTGCTGGTTTTTCAAATCATCAAAGAGAATTTGTAATACCAAAAAATATCCTAAAGAAAGGAGAAAATACCATTGCAATTAGAGTCATTGACACAGGCGGGCCAGGATCTTTTACAGGGCAAATGTATTTAAGTAATACTATAGATAAAGAAATACGAATTGATGGTGAATGGAAATTTCTGCTAATTGCTGAAATGTATTCAAATAGATTTTTTATTTATAATTTAAATAAAAATGACTTTAAAAATAGAGCCAAAGTATTTAAAATCCACGCAAACGTTCCTACTGTTTTATAC
>JADWMI010000035.1:0-4812 GCA_015767395.1 Bacteroidota bacterium
TTTATAAGTCCATCCTGTACTTGTATTTCATCAAGTCCATATTCTTTCTCAAAAGTTTGAGTAATTACTTTTCCAGGTAGTTTTCCAGGTTTTCTAGCCAATATCATTGGAGCATTTGATGCTTTAGCCAAATCAAATCCGAACAAAAAACCGCGTGCATCAAAACACAATATTTTGTCAAATAAAAATGTTGTTGGTGATTCTTTAGGCAATAATTCTTTTAAATAATAAGAGGTCACTTCTGCCAAGCTGGGTTTCATTAAAATACTCTGAACATCTTTAAAATCCACACCTTTCTTTGGCCAATCTTTAAATGTTTTAATTTCAGAAGTTAAAATCTTACGGCATTCTTCAAGGGTTGTTATCGTATCTAAATTCATTATTAATTCATTTTTTAATTTCAGAATACAAAAATACTTAAATTGAGCTAATATAATGTGAAATAACAGAGAAACTCTTTCATGAAAAAAAACCACTTAATTACTTAAGTGGTTCTTAGAAAATTATTTGTTAAAATATGTTACATCATTCCTGGCATTCCACCACCCATTGGAGGCATTCCTGCTGCAGGAGCATCTTCTTTAATATCTACTAATGTACAAGCAGTAGTTAAAATCATACCTGCTACAGAAGCTGCATTTTCTAATGCAATTCTCGTTACTTTTGTAGGGTCAATAATTCCTGCTTTTAGCATTTTTGTGTATTCTTCAGTTTTTGCGTTGTAACCAAAATCACCTTTTCCTTCTAGTACTTTTGCAACAACAACAGAACCTTCACCTCCGGCATTTTCAACAATTTGTCTTAATGGTTCTTCAATAGCTCTTGCCAAAATTTTAACACCAGTCAATTCGTCTAAATTATCAGTTGTAATGGCTTTTAATACTTCAATAGTTCTTACCAAAGCAACACCACCACCAGCAACAATACCTTCTTCAACTGCAGCACGTGTAGCATGTAAAGCATCGTCAACTCTATCTTTTTTCTCCTTCATTTCAATTTCACTTGCAGCACCTACATATAAAACAGCAACACCACCAGCTAACTTAGCCAAGCGCTCTTGTAGTTTTTCTTTGTCATAGTCTGAAGTTGTAGTTTCTATTTGAGATTTAATTTGTGAAACTCTAGCTTTAATTGTATCAATATCACCAGCACCATTAACAATGGTTGTATTGTCTTTGTCAATAGTAACTCTTTCAG
Source organism: Bacteroidota bacterium (assembly GCA_015767395.1). The sequence goes on from JADWMI010000035.1 coordinate 1,198, forward strand.
CAGTTCCTAACATTTCTAAAGTTGTTTTTTCTAAAGTCAATCCTCTTTCTTCAGAAATTACAGTACCACCAGTTAAAACAGCAATATCTTCTAACATTGCTTTTCTACGATCTCCAAATCCAGGAGCTTTTACAGCAGCAATTTTTAATGCACCACGTAATTTATTCATAACTAAAGTAGCCAAAGCTTCACCTTCAACATCTTCAGCAATAATTAATAATGGTTTTCCGCTTTGCGAAACTGGCTCTAATATTGGTAGTAAATCCTTAAGGTTTGTAATTTTCTTTTCGAATAACAAAATGTAAGGATTTTCTAAATCGGTTAACATTTTATCTGCATTTGTTACAAAATAAGGAGATAAGTAACCTCTGTCAAACTGCATTCCTTCAACAATATCAACATATGTAGTTGTACCTTTTGCTTCTTCAACAGTAATTACACCTTCTTTTCCAACTTTTTCAAAAGCTTGCGCAATTAAATCTCCAATTGCTTCATCGTTATTTGAAGAAATTGAAGCTACTTGTTTTATTTTGTCAGAATTATTTCCAACTTCTTGAGATTGCTCGCTTAAGTTTTTAACAATTGCTTCAACAGCTTTATCAATACCGCGTTTTAAATCCAATGGATTTGCGCCCGCAGCAACATTTTTTAATCCTTCTTTTACAATAGATTGTGCTAAAACAGTTGCAGTTGTTGTTCCGTCACCAGCTAAATCGTTGGTTTTTGAAGCAACTTCCTTTACCATTTGTGCGCCCATATTCTCTAATGGGTCTTCTAACTCAATTTCTTTCGCAACAGTTACACCATCTTTTGTAATTTGTGGTCCACCAAAAGCTTTTCCAATTACAACATTTCTACCTTTTGGGCCTAAAGTTACTTTAACTGCATTTGCTAAAGCATCAACTCCACGCTTTAATCCATCGCGTGCTTCTATATCAAAAATTATATTTTTTGCCATTTTTTATATTTTTTTAGATTTTATACAATTGCTAGAATATCGCTTTCTCTCATTATTAAATATTCTGAACCTTCTAAAATAAGTTCTGTACCAGCATATTTACCGTATAATACAGAATCACCTACTTTTACAGTCATTGGTTCGTCTTTTGTTCCGTTACCAACGGCTAAAACAGTTCCTTTTTGTTGTTTTTCTTTAGCTGAATCTGGAATAATTAGTCCAGATGCTGTAGTTGTTTCAGCTTCAACAGGTTCAATTAAAACTCTGTCTGCAAGTGGTTTGATATTTATTTTGCTCATTTGTTTAATTAGTTTAAAATTATTAAATATGTCAATTAAATTACCCAAAAGCGTGCCAATTTATGAAAACTGACAAATGGTGCTTTTTTACGAATTTTTAAAATAAAAAAAATGCCAACGTGTCATTCACATTGGCATTTTAATGATATGTCTTATTCAATATTATTGAACAGAATCTTGTATAACAGGCTCTGCAATTGAAGGTGCTTGTAAATCCTGACCTTCACGATTTTCAATAGTATTTTCAATTTCTGAACTGTTGTCTACAGCGTTCATTGTTGGCGCTGCAAAATTTGATAAAAGTATCAATGCTAGTAACACAATTGAAAGTGTCCAAGTACTTTTATCTAAAAAACTGGTTGTGTTTTGTACACCACCTAATGATTGTGTTCCACCACCTCCAAATGAAGATGATAACCCTCCACCTTTAGGGTTTTGTACCATAATAATTAAGATGAGCAAAAATGCTACTATCATAATCAAAACTAAGAATAATGTGTATGTCATGATTTATTTATTTGTAAAATATTTATTGCTTTAATTCGGTCTGCAAAGAAACCACTTTTTTCTGGATATTTCAAACTTAAAATGCGGTAAGCTTTTATAGCGCTTTCAAATTTTTGTTGTTCTAAATAAACCTTTGCCAAAGTTTCAGTCATTAAGCTTTCACTTTCAGTATCTCTTTCGAATATAACATTCTGACTAACAGTAGATTTGTCTACGGGTTTTATTTTGGGTTTCGATTCAATAAACCTGTCTATTAACTGAAATTTCTCTTCAATTTTAGTTGATTTTTCAATAGATTCTTCAGGTTTTTTTTCTCTTTCTATAGGTTTTTGGGAGATTAATTGCATCCATTCATTAAATGAATGAGGTTCGGATGAATTAAATTGAATTGGTTTTCCTATTTGTAATATTTCTGGTGCCTGTTGGTTAGGCTTATGATCTTCTTCTTTAATTGCTGTTAATTCAATTGAAATTTCACTTGTTTCTTCAGTTTCTTCGTTTTGATCCGAAAAAGATGCAACTGTTTCCTTTTGAAGAATTTCAGTCGTTTCAGGTTCTACAGCTTCAACCGCTTTGTTGATTTTAATTTCAGAATTCACTGAGAAATCCTGAGCAGTTATAAACTCAAAAAGTACTTTTCTATCAATGGTATATGCTGCTGTTTTTTTTAGAGCCTGGTTGTATTTAAAGCTGTTGGTATTGTTTAAACCTTTTAAGTGAATGGAACGAGCAGATTGAAAATAAGGATATTCATTGATAATCTCATCCAATTGCTGCGTTTTAGGAGCGTCAATACCTGTTGGATCTTGCAATAAATATGTTAAATTTTCAATGTTCATTTCTTAGTTTACCACTTGGCTATTGATGCATTATAAATATCTTGTGTTATGCGTTCTAATATTTCATCATAAGCATCAGAAAGTAAACCACCGGTTAAAGATTCGTTCGCTGGGAAATCATAGTAGAATGAAAATGAACGTTCGAAATTATCTTCTTCTAATTTATTATTGTAAAAACGAACATTTATGGTTATTGTAATTCGGTTTTGAGCTGCTGTTTGTTCAGCAGTAGCCGTCATAGGACTTATTTTATAACCAGTTATTTCACCTTCATATTGTAAGTCTCCGCCCGATTTAACCATTTCTAAATTTGTTTGCTGTAAAAACAAATCTTGTAATCTAACTGTGAAAATAGTACTTAATGTTGGTTCAACTAAAACAGCATTATTTGGGAAATAATCTACTTGAACAGTTTTTACATCAGGATGAATATTGGTTCCTGTAAAAGAATATACGCCGCAGCCCTGAAAAGCCATTAGTGATAGAAATAAAAAGAAGAGGTTAAATTTTTTCATTAAAATATTGATGATATTTTGTAAAAGTAATAATTTAATTGATAGTTGATTGCAATTTACAGATCGTATTGTTTAATTTTTCGATATAAGGTTCTTTCAGAAATTCCAAGTTCTTTTGCGGCAAGTTTTCTTTTTCCACTGTTGCGTTCTAAAGATTTTTTTATCAATTCAATTTCTTTCTCCTGAATTGATAAACTTTCGTCGGCATCAATTGTTTCTGCAAATTCATAATCATCAGAATTGTTGCTGTACGAATCGTTAATTCTAACAACTTCTATATTGTTTTCTACTGGTATTTCAGTAGGTGGTTTATTGTAAATTTTTTCAATAAGCTGCTCGTTTTCCTTTTTAACTTTTGAAGAATTTTCACCTTTCATTAAGTCCAGTGTTAATTTTTTTAAATCGTTGATATCATTTCTCATATCAAAGAGAATCTTATACATGATTTCACGCTCAGTTGAAAAGTCACTATTTGATTTTGTTGAATCAATTACAGA
>JADWMI010000035.1:4912-14547 GCA_015767395.1 Bacteroidota bacterium
TGATGGCTTCGTGCATGTTTAAATTGGTTGCGGCAACAATACGAGCATTGGTTTTTTGCACTTGAGATGAACCTACTTTAATAAATTCACCATTTTCTAAAACACGTAACAACCTAACTTGTGTTGTTAAAGGTAATTCTCCAACTTCATCTAAAAAAATAGTTCCACCATCGGCTTCCTCAAAGTAGCCCTTTCGAGTAGAGGTAGCTCCTGTAAACGATCCTTTTTCATGACCAAAAAGTTCACTGTCAATAGTTCCTTCGGGAATTGCACCACAGTTTACAGCAATGTATTTGGCGTGTTTTCTGTGCGATAAATGGTGTATTATTTTAGGAATACTTTCCTTACCTACACCACTTTCACCAGTTACCAAAACTGAAATGTCGGTTGGAGCGACTCTAACGGCTTTTTCAATGGCTCGATTTAAAATCGGGTCGTTTCCAATAATTTCAAATCGTTGCTTAATTACCTGTAATGATTCCATAATTTAAACTCTTTTTCCTAATAGTGTAGCAGAGGTGCAATTTTCGACAAAAACATTTACAAAATCGCCTAATTGTTCATCTCCTTTAGGAAATACAACAACTGCATTTTGCGAATTTCTGCCTTTCCAATGTAAGTTAGATTTTTTTGAGGAACCTTCAATTAATACTTCAACTGTTTGTCCAACAAATTTTTCAGTATTGAAAAGACTATATTTTTGTTGCAATTGAATAATGTCATTTAATCGTCTTTTTTTTACTGCTAAAGGAACGTCATCGGGCATTTTTTTTGCAGCCGGTGTGCCTGGTCTTTCAGAATATGCAAACATAAATCCGAAATCGTATTTTACATATTCTATTAGACTAAGTGTTTCTTGATGTTCTTCTTCAGTTTCGCCACAAAAACCTGCAATCATATCTTGTGAAATAGAACAATCTGGAAGAATTCTTCTAATATGATCTACCAATTCTATATACTCTTCACGCGTGTGTTGGCGATTCATTCTTTCTAAAACAGCAGTACTACCTGATTGAACTGGTAGGTGAATATACTTACAAATATTTTCATGTTTTGCCATAGTATGAATTACATCTAAACTCATATCTTGAGGATTAGAGGTAGAAAAGCGAAAACGAGTTTTTGGAAATTCTGTTGCTGCTAAATCTAACAATTGAGCAAAGTCAACTGCAGTAGCTTTGGCAATTTCTGATGCGTTTTTAAAATCTTTTTTTAATCCACCACCGTACCATAAGTAGCTGTCTACATTTTGACCTAAAAGGGTGATTTCTTTATAATTTGAATCAACAAGTTGCTTTATTTCTTCTAAAATACTTTTTGGCTCCCGACTTCTTTCTCTTCCACGTGTAAACGGTACTACACAAAATGTGCACATATTATCGCAACCACGCGTTATTGAAACAAAAGCTGATACGCCATTGCTGTTTAATCGAACAGGAGAAACATCTCCATAAGTTTCTTCTTTAGATAAAATAACATTGACAGCATCACGGCCAGCACTCACTTCTTGTAATAAATTTGGTAAATCGCGATAAGCATCTGGTCCAACAACTAAATCAACAATTTTTTCTTCTTCTAAAAACTTGGCTTTTAAACGTTCTGCCATACACCCTAAAACACCAACTTTCATAGTAGGGTTTATTTTTTTTACAGCATTGTATTTTTCTAAACGTTTGCGAATGGTTTGTTCTGCTTTTTCTCTAATTGAGCAAGTATTAACCAAAACCAAATCAGCTTCTTCTATTAAATGAGTTGTGTTGTATCCTTGCTCAGAGAGTATGGAGGCAACAATTTCGCTGTCATTCAAATTCATTGAACAACCGTAACTTTCTATATATAATTTTTTTTCGTTTCCTTTAATTTCGTTGGTTAAAAGTGCTTGTCCTTGATTCTTTTCGACAATAATTTTTTCTTTCTGCATATCGTTATTTTGGATTGCAAAGATATAACCAAAAATTTAAAAAAGTGACAAATTGGCAGAATTTTAACAGCTTAAAATGAGTATAAATAGAGGTGTTTTGAAAAAAAAATAATTTGAATTAAAAAAAATCTATATACTTTTGCACACCAAATTCACAATGTTTGTTGATTTACATTTTCGAAAAGTAAATTAATTATTGAGGGTTTTAAAAAGCAATTTTGATATTATGGCGAAGAATTTAGTAATAGTTGAGTCACCTGCAAAAGCAAAAACAATTGAGAAATTTTTAGGAAAAGATTTTCAAGTTGAATCAAGTTTTGGACACATTGCAGATTTACCTTCTAAAGAAATAGGAATAAATGTTGATGGTGATTTTATGCCAAAATATTCAGTTCCATCTGATAAGAAAGCATTGGTTAAAAAGCTGAAAGATTTGGCTAAAAAAGCGGAGACCGTTTGGTTGGCATCGGATGAGGATCGAGAAGGAGAGGCCATTGCTTGGCATTTGTTTGAGCAGTTAAAATTAAAAGAAGCAGCTACAAAACGCATCGTTTTTCATGAAATAACTGAAAAAGCCATTTTAAAAGCGGTTGAAAATCCAAGAACAATTGACTATAATTTAGTGAATGCGCAGCAAGCACGAAGAGTTTTAGATAGGTTGGTAGGTTACGAGCTTTCACCAGTTTTATGGAGAAAAGTAAAAGGTGGCTTATCTGCAGGGAGGGTTCAATCTGTTGCGGTTAGACTAATTGTTGAAAAAGAACGAGAAATAGAAAATTTTAAAACACAGGCTTCTTATAAAATAGTAGCTGAGTTTACTTCTTCTGATGGGAAAAAATTCAAAGCTACATTGCCAAAAAACTTCGACTCAAAGGAAAAAGCTGAAGATTTTTTAAATTCATGTGTAGGTGCAAGTTATGAAGTTGAAGATTTGCAGAAAAAACCAGCAAAAAAATCTCCGGCAGCGCCCTTTACAACGTCAACATTACAACAGGAGGCTGCGAGAAAATTATATTTTCCAGTAGCTAAAACGATGATGATTGCACAGCGTTTGTATGAAGCGGGTTTAATTACTTATATGAGAACAGATAGTGTAAATTTATCTGAAGACTGTAAAAATGATGCCAAGCAAGAGATTATTTCTTCATATGGTGAAGCATATAGTAAGCCTAGAAATTTCACAAATAAATCTAAAGGAGCTCAAGAGGCTCACGAAGCGATCAGACCAACAAGTATGAGTCAACAATCGGTTTCTGTTGATTATGACCAGGATAGATTGTACGAATTGATTTGGAAAAGAACCATTGCATCTCAAATGAGTGAGGCCAAATTAGAGCGCACAAATGTTCGGGTATCTAACTCAAACAATGATAAAATTTTGACAGCCAATGGAGAAATGATAAAATTTGATGGTTTTCTAAAAGTTTATTTAGAAGGTACTGATAATGAGGATGAAGAGCAGGAAGGGATGTTGCCGAATATGGTAATTGGTGATAAATTAAGGAATGAATATATTACTGCAACAGAGCGTTATACGAAGGCGCCTTATAGATATACAGAAGCTTCATTGGTGAAAAGACTGGAAGAACTTGGTATTGGTAGACCGTCGACTTATGCGCCTACAATTTCCACAATTCAAAGAAGAGAATATGTTGAAAAAGGGGCTGTTGAAGGTGTTGATAGAAATTATACCCAAATAAAATTAGTTGATAATAAAGTAAGTTCTCAAGTATTAATTGAAAAAGTTGGATCTGATAAAGGAAAATTAGTGCCAACAGACATAGGGAATATTGTAAATGACTTTTTAGTAGCACATTTTTCGGATATTTTAGATTTTGGTTTTACTGCCAAAGTTGAAAATGAATTTGATGATATTGCCGAAGGAAAGGAAGATTGGATTAAAATGATTAAAGATTTTTATACAAAATTCCACCCAATTGTTGAGGATGTTGCGGCAAATGCTGAAAGAGCAAAAGGAGAACGTTTATTGGGGATTGACCCAGAAAGTGGTAAAAATGTATATGCACGTTTAGGTCGTTTTGGAGCAATGGTTCAAATAGGAGAAGCTACGGATGAAGAAAAACCAAAATTTGCGAGTTTACAAGTTGATCAAACCTTAAATTCAATCACTTACGAAGAAGCAATGGACTTATTTAAGCTTCCAAAAACAATTGGAGGCTATGAGGATGTTGATATTATTGTTGCTAACGGACGTTTTGGACCTTATATTAAATACGATACAATGTTTGTTTCAATTCCTAGGGATGAAAATCCGATGTCTATTGATGTAAACAGAGCAATAGAATTAATTCAAGAGAAGCAGAAAGCGGACGCTCCAATTGGTACACATGATAATTTACCAGTTCAAAAAGGTGTTGGTAGGTTTGGCCCATTTTTAAAATGGAACAGCATCTATATTAACGTAAATAAAAAATACGATTTCGATAATTTATCCAAAGAAAATATTGCAGAATTAATTGAAGATAAAAAACGGAAGGATATTGAAAAAGTATTGCATAATTGGGTTGATGAAGGGATTAGAGTTGAAAAAGCACGTTGGGGAAGATCGAATATATTGAAAGGGAAGTTGAAAATTGAGCTGCCTAAAACGGTTGATGCAAGTAAACTTACTTTAGAAGAAGTAAAAGGCATTATTGAAAAAAAGACCCCTAAAAAGAAAACAACTAAACGTAAAACTACCAAAAAATAAATTTTTTAGTTATATTGCCGTTGAAAAAAATTAGTAACCCCTGAAAATGAATTTTGATTACCTATTGCCCATTGATGATTCGTTGTTGGCTCATTCCAAAATGCAGCCAAATCAATGTTTTGGACAAATAATAGAAATTCATACTGCTCAAAGTGGTTTTCCTAACTTAGATGATAAAAAAATTGCAATTGTTGGTGTACATGAAGATCGAGCAGCTGAAGGCAATGAAGGAACAGGGAAAGATTTAGCTTCGGTTAGAAGAGAATTGTACCAGTTATATCCTGGAAATTGGCCTATGAATGTGGCCGATTTGGGTAATATTCAACAAGGAAACTCAATTGAAGACACCTATTTTGCCTTAAAAGAATTACTTTCTTATTTATTAAAAAGAAGTATTATCCCTGTAATAATTGGTGGTGGACAAGATTTAACATATTCAAATTATAGAGCTTACGATACACTTGAACAAACAGTTAATATTGTAGCTGTTGATAGTAAATTTGATTTAGGTGCGATTGAAGATGAACTAACTTCAAAATCTTATTTGAGTAAAATTGTAATGAATCAACCAGCTAATTTGTTTAATTTTTGCAATATTGGCTATCAAACATATTTCAATTCACAAGAAGAAATTGAATTGTTAGATAGTTTGTTTTTTGAAGCCCATAGATTGGGTGAAGTAGCAAACTCAATTCAAATAGTTGAACCAGTTTTAAGAGATGCTGATATTGTTAGTATTGACATGTCTTCATTAAAAAATGCGGATGCGCCAGCAAATAGAAATGGTTCTCCCAATGGTTTTTCAGGTGCCGATATTTGTGCTATAGCTCGCTATGCGGGTATCAGTGATAAAGTTACTTCCTTTGGGATTTATGAATACAATGCAATGTTTGATGTTAAAAATCAAACAGCTCAGTTAATTTCACAAATGATTTGGTATTTTATTGAAGGCGTTAATTACAGAGCTAATGATTATCCGTTTGGATTGAAAGATAATTATCAAAAATACATTGTTCCAGTTGAAGATCAGATTTTGAATTTTTATAAAAGTAACAAGAGTGGTCGTTGGTGGATGGAAATAGTTGTGAGTGAAAATAATAAAAATAGTAGACACACGTTAATACCTTGTACATATCAAGATTATATCAGTGCTACAAATCAGGAAATCCCTGAAAGATGGATTAGAACGCTTAAAAAAATTGTGTAAAAAATATTTTAGGATATACTAAAATTTCTGTTTTTTAGTTTAAACAGATGAAATAAAGTATTGTTTTTTAAAATTATTAGTAATAGGTTTGCCTAAATAGAATAAGAAAATTATTATGAAGAGAATATCATTGTATATTTTACTATCCGTATTAATATATAGCTGTGGTTCAAATGATCAAGGAGAACTGGTAGGCGTAAAATCAAATAGCGAGTGGCATTCTAAAAAGCCGCTTGGTATGGTTTTAATACCAGGAGGTTCCTTTACTATGGGTAGACAGGATGAAGATGTTTCTGGGGCGTTAGATGCGCCAACACGAACTGTTACGGTACGCCCTGTTTATATGGATGAAACTGAAATTACCAATTCTGAATATAAAGAATTTGTGTTTTGGGTAAGAGACTCTATAGTAAGAACGGAATTGGCAATGTTATCAGATTTAATGTCTGATGATACCAATGTTATATTACCAGATTATCAGTTTAAAAGTATTGATACCGCCGATATGACTCCATATGAAAAGTACATGATGAATAATTATGGGAGTTTGGGAGATGTTAACTCGCCACTACAAGGAAGATCATTGAATTGGGATGAGGAATTGGTTTGGGACCCAAATGATTTTCCTGATGAGTATTATGCTGAAGTTATGGACACAATGTTTGTCTCTGTTGAAAATAGTTTTGATGGGAGACGTATTTTAAAAACAAATAAATTGAGATTTAATTATTCTTGGTTGGATATTGAAGCTGCAGCAAGAAATAAAGGCCAAAGGAAAGATTATATTAAAAACGAAATTGTTGAAGTCTATCCTGATACGACTGTTTGGATAAAAGATTTTAATTATTCTTATAACGATCCAATGCATCAGGATTATTTTTATCATGAAGCTTATGCAGATTATCCTGTAGTTGGTGTAAGTTGGAAACAAGCAAAGGCATTTTGTGGTTGGAGAACTAAAAAGAAAAACACGTATTTAAAAGCAAAAAAAGGTTCTTCAACAGTTCCTTATTTTAGACTTGCTACTGAAGCCGAATGGGAATTTGCAGCTAGAGGTGGTTTGAACTTTTCCAAATATCCATGGGGTGGACCTTATACAACTAGTGATAGAGGATGTTTTTTAGCAAACTTTAAACCTAGTAGAGGTGATTATGCCGTTGATGGTGCATTATATACTATGGAAGCAAAGTCCTACAACCCTAACGATTACGGGCTGTATAATATGTCAGGTAATGTTGCAGAATGGACAAATACAGCCTACAGCGAAGCATCATACTACATTGGATCTACGATGAACCCAAATGTAGAAATAAATAAAAATTACAGAAAAATAATAAGAGGAGGGTCTTGGAAAGATGTAGCTTATTATTTAGAAGTAAGTACTAGAGATTATGAATATAGAGATTCGGCGAGAAGCTATATAGGATTTAGAACTGTTCAGGATTATCTGGGTACCAATATAAACTAAAGATCAACCTAAAAACTAACTTAATAAAAATTTAAATTATGTCACAATCAATGAATAAGAAAAAATTCTTTAATTATGCCTATGGTATTGGAGCTTCTATAGTAATTTTAGGAGCACTTTTTAAAATTCAACACTGGCCATTTGGTAGTGAAATGCTTACAATTGGTATGGCCGTGGAAGCACTGGTGTTTTTCTTATCAGCTTTTGAATCTGTTGAAGAAGATTTAGATTGGAGTTTGGTTTATCCTGAACTTAGCATAGGTCAAGAAAGAGATCAAGACAGAAAAGATACAAGAGAAGTTCAAAGTATGTTATCTCAAAAATTAGATACAATGCTTAAAGAAGCAAAACTGGATGCTGGTTTAATGGAAAGTTTAGGCGAAAGTCTGCAGAATTTTAAAGGAGCTGCAGATAATATTGCACCTGCTGTAAATTCTATTGCAGCAACAAATAAATATAGTGAACAGTTAGCTTTGGCTGCTGCACAGATGGAATCATTGAATAGCTTATATAAAGTTCAGTTGGAAAGTTCAAGTAGACAAGCTGATATTAATGATCAGGTTGTTGAAAATGCTCAAAGATTAAAAGAACAAATGGAGTCTATGGCTACTAATTTATCTTCTTTAAATAATGTTTATGGAGGTATGTTAACGGCAATGACCACGAAAAACTAAAAATTAGTTGATTGTTTAAAACTAAATTATTAATACAAAAAACTAATTAAAATGGCTTCAGGTAAATTATCACCAAGGCAGAAAATGATTAACTTAATGTACTTAGTTTTCATTGCAATGATTGCAATGCAAATGTCTAAACAAGTACTTTCTGCTTTTGGCTATATGAATGAAAAATTAACGGATAATAATATTTTGTTTCAAGAGAGCAATACAGCAAAATATGAAAATCTAAAAAGAAAAGCAGCAGAACAACCTGAAAAATATGCGGATAAATTTGCACAGGTTGAGAAGCTTAAAGATCTATCCTTAACCTTTAATACTTTTATAGATTCTCTTAGTGCAACTTTTTTAGATGGAGTTGAAGACCCGAAAGATTATGAATCGATGGATAAAACAAGTTCTGTTGATGAATACTTTTTTGTTGGAGATGGATTAACAAAAAAAGGGAAAGAATTTTTGGATAATATAATAACCTATAGGGAAGGTGCTATTGCAGTTATTGGTGAGAATAGTCCACTTGCTGCCAATATTAACAAAAGATTTAATACAGATATTCAAAAAACGAGGGATGGAATGGATCAGGCATGGTTGAACAATAGATACGAAGGTTTTCCTTTAATTTCAACCCTTACCAATTTAACATCTATGAAAACTGATATTAAAATAACCAATGCTGAAATTTTCAATACGTTATTAGGTGTTCAGTTAGAGCAAGATGCAGGGATATCTGGAAATACATATAAAACAATTTTAATTCCTGAAAAATCAGCGTTTTTTCAAGGAGAAAATTTCAAGGGTAAACTTGTATTGGGACGTTACGATGCAACTTTAAAACCTTCAGAAGTTATTGTAAATGGAAAAAACATTACTGCTTTTGAAGATGGTGGTGCTGTATTAGATTTTCCTGCCGGATCTGTTGGGGAAGTACCAGTAAAAGGTAAATTTGTTTTCATTCAAGACGGGGAACCTGTGGAGATTGAAATTAATAGTTCTTATGCTGTAATTCCCAAGCCAAATAACGCGGTGATTTCAGCAGATAAAATGAATGTGGTATATATGGGGGTTGACAATCCAATGACCATTTCTATTCCTGGAATATCAGATGATAAAGTTACCGCTACAGGAAGTGGGTTAAAAAGAGCTTCAGGTTCAGGTAAATATATTATGAAACCTAGTGGTGGAAAAGAAGTGAAGATTAGTGTTACCGGTAAACTTCCAAGCGGAGAAACGGTTAGTACATCTCAAGTTTTTAGGGTTAAAGGAATTCCTTCACCTAGTGGAACTATTAGAAAAGAGTCTGGTTATGTTAAAATGCCAAAGGCAAATTTAGAGAAATCTACGGTGGGTGCAGATTTGCCTGATTTTGACTTTGATTTAACCTTAACCACAACAAGTTTTTTAATTAAGGTACCTGGGCAATCAACAGTTAGTGTTAAGGGGAATAAAATGGATTCGCAGGCATTAAAAGCAATTTCAAAAGCTAAAAGAGGGGATGTTATTACAATTTTTGATATTAAATCAGCGTTAAAAGGTAATAGTACTTATAAGATCAAACCTGCTTCAGCAGTTAGTATAGAAATTGAATAATTATAAAATTACATGATGAATAAGAAAAATATTGGGATATTTGTTTTGGCATTTATATTGTTTCA
>JADWMI010000002.1:0-6221 GCA_015767395.1 Bacteroidota bacterium
GTGAAAAACATTTCAATTTCAGAAAAGTTAACTGATAAAGAAGAAATTGAAGATTGTTTAATTATTGCTTTGAACATGGCCTTGAAAAAAGCAGCAGCCATTAGTGAAGCTGAATTGGCCTCCGCTGCAAAAGATGGAATGCCGAATATTCCGGGGTTGGATATGTTTAAATAATTTTACTTTGACTTAGACTAAAACCTTGACTAAGGTTTTTGTTGAATTGTTTAATCGTGTAACTTTCTGGACTAAAACGAATAGTTTGAATTGTTTCTTAAAGCTTCAAACCATAAGATTTCGACTTTGCTCAACCACCAAAAAATCACAACTTTCAAACTACTGAGATTACCCAATCCAATTTTTAAATTCCTTTACACGCTCTCTGCTTACTATAATTTCTTCTTCACTATAGGTTTGTAAAATTAATTTCAAACGGCTATTTGAGTAGGAGATGATATCTTTTATCGCGTTTATATTGATAAAAAACTTTCTGCTTACTCTAAAAAATATTTCTGGTTGTAATTTATCTTCTAGTTGATCTAAGGTGTCTTCTAACAGATAACTTCTATTGTCTATCGTATGTATATGTGTTGATTTATTGGCACTATAAAAGCACTCAATTGCTTCAACCGAAATCATTTTTAAATGCTGACCAATTTTAACTGTAAATCGCTTTTTGAAGTTTTTTTGTAAAGGCGCTACAAGTTCTTTAATTTGGTTTATATCAATACCAATCGAATTATTTGAAACTTGGAGTTGCTTAAACTGATTTATAGCATTTTCTAGTTCGTCATTATCAATTGGTTTCAATAAATAATCTACACTATTTAGCTTAAAAGCTTTTAAGGCGTACTCATCGTAGGCAGTCGTAAAAATAATAGCACTTTTCACCTCAACTTCTTCAAAAATTTCAAAAGATAAGCCATCAGACAGTTGAATATCTAAAAATAACAAGTCTGGGTGCTCGTTCTTATAAAACCAGTTAACCGATTCTTCAACAGAATGCAACATAGCCAAAGGATCAATTCCAAGTGCGTTCAACATTCTGTTAAGACGTCTTGCTGCAGGTTTTTCATCTTCAATAATAACTACTTTCATTATAATATATTTTGGTATCTAGTATTTGGTATCTGGTAATTTGAATTATTTTATTAAACTTGGAACTGGTAACTGCAACCTGTCCTCCTTGGGGCTTTACTCCCAAAAGTCTTTTTTTTCCTTATCCATGATTTCCTTAATTTTTTTCTCTTCCCAATCTTTACCTAATAAAAAGCCCATTCCAAAAACGTTAAAGGCGTGAAACACAATTCCAATACCCCAAAATAAAGCTGTACTAAAAGTTTGCCATTCCCAAAATACTTTCCATTCTCCAGTTGAAAAAGCTGCAGAAATTAAAATAAAAGCATTTACTGCTAAATATACTGTAAAATGGACGTAAAAACCTTTAATTGTTTTAACTCTCTTTTTTGCCCTCAAATATTTTTGTTCTTCTAAATTTGATTTTTCCATGATATTAATATTTTTGATTTTTATCATCATCCATAATTTCTTTGATTTTTCTTTCTTCCCAATCCTTACCAAAAATTAAGTCATTACCAAATACACCAAAAGCGTGAAATGCAATACCTACACCCCAACCCAACATAGGATACCAAAACCAATAATACCCTGGTGATGTCATGTAATTAATGAAAAATAAAAAAGGGATCACAAGGCAGTAAGCCAGTATATTTGCATAAAAACCTTTAATATTATCTACTTTTTTCTTCGCTCTAATATATTTATCTTCTTCTGTATAATATTTTTTCATGATGTTTATTTTATTAATGTGGTTATTCTTTATTAATTATCGGGTTGACATCGCGCCAGCTGGCCTTTTCTCTAAAAATGTTCGCTGAACATTTTCTTAACGCTCAATCCTACTCCCAATATTGTTTTTTGTCTTCATTCATATATTCCTGAATCTTCCTTTCTTCCCATCCACGACCTAAGAACGGATTGTATGCAAAAGCTTTAAAGGCCTGAAATGTTAAGCCAATACCCCAGCCCATTATAGGAAACCAAAACCAATGAAATTGTGGCACAAATTTTAAGTTTATGAAAATTAAAAACGGAATTACAATACAATATGCAATTAGACTTGAATAAAATCCTTTTATTTCTTCTACGCGCTCAACGGCACGCAAATATTTGGTACTTTCTAAATTATCTGTTGTTTCCATAATTGATGTTTTTTGAGTGAGTAACGGTAATTTTACCGTAAATTTTTCTGCTTGTTTTTCTACAGATACCTTTTTTAAGGTAATTAAGTTATATCTGTCAATTATATTTTTCAATCCTACTTTTGTGCCTTGTTCAATTGTTGTTTTAGGATTGTAATTATTTGTTATTATTAAATAACCATTTTCTTCTGTTATTACTACTGTTAATGGGTTTTCAGCTGAAACCACATTGTGTTTTATGGTGTTTTCTAAAAGTAACTGCAATGATAATGGAACAATTTTTAATTCTGAATTACTTGCTTTCTCAGGAATTTCAAAAGTTACGGCATCTTCAAAGCGCATTTTTAATAATTCCATATATGCTTTTGCAAATTTTAATTCTTCATCCAAATCAATTAAATCTTTGTTTTTTTGTTCCAATACATATCTGTAAACTTTGGATAATTTTGTGGTGAATTTTTCAGCTTGTGCCGGATTTTCACTTATTAACGATGTTAAAACATTTAAACTATTGAATAAAAAATGAGGATCTATTTGACTTTTTAGAGATTCGTATTTTGCCGTTTCTGTTTTAGCAACTATTTGTTGTTCCACTACTTTCTTTTCAGACAATGCTTTATAAAAGAAAATTGCATGAAATACCAAACTAACAATTAAAGTTATAACCAGCCCAAATGTATAATAGGAAGCTGCCGAAGGATCATTTAAAAATCGTTCTAAAGGATGCCCAAGGATAACAACTAGCGTAACAAATCTTAAAAATGCCAAACCAATCATCGTTAAAGTAATGGATCCTAATGCGCCTATAAGTAAACGATTCTTTGCGTTTTCTTTCCAAGAATATTTAGTTTCTAAAAAATAAAAAAAATAAGCGTTTATACCTGTTAAAACTACGGCATACATAAAATGAATACTTAATACTTTCGCCAACTCATTTATTGACAAATCGAATCCTCCATCAAAAACCAGTCTTTCAATAATAAATATTAGCACTGCCAATATTCCTGAGATTTTAAGTATATATTTTATATCAAACTTCATTCGTGTTGTTTTAATTTTAATTAACCGCAATTTAAAACTTAATTTCTAAAATTAGATCTTCATTATTTACTAAGAATTTTGAATTATCAAATTGTGGCGGTCCAAAGCTCATCGCATTGTTTGAAGTACCATAACTTTCTTTTGGCATCCCGTTTTCCTGAAAGTCCATTTGGTTATTACCATTTGAATCGTGAAAACAAATAATGGCATATTCACCTTCTGGAATATTTTCAAAAATAACCGTACTGTTCCCATTAACTATTGCTGAAGATTTAGAAAACAATGGTACTTTCATAAAGCGCTCCTTGTTGTAAAATGCAAAAGCAACTGTGCCATTGTCATTCAGAGCATTCACTACAGAAACTTTCACAGTATTCCCTTCAATAATTTGATTGTTTTCTGCTGTTTGGGCTAATATTGCCGATGAAAACACAAATGCCAGTGCTATTAATAAATTTTGCATAATAAATTGTTTTTAGTTCATAATTAAATTTCACAGTTCAAAAGTGTTGCTATTTGTTCAAAAACAAAATTTATTAATTCTGAACTGTCGTTATTTTATGATGAACTGTAATTTTGGAAAAACAAAACCTTTTAATGCACCTCTTTGTATAAAATGTAAACGTCTCTTTTACACTTTAAAATTTTCAAGTTCATGCAAAACCTAACATTCGTCATATTTTAATTACCAAAAGTTCGTAACTTTATAAAACTTTTTAATATAAACCATTCATATTATGAAAATATACGATGACAAACACATTAAAAATGTTGCTTTTGTAGGCGCTCATAAAAGTGGGAAAACCACGCTTGCAGAAACAATGCTCTTTGAAGCTGGCTTAGTCACCCGCCGTGGTAGTGTAGAAAACAAAAACACTGTTTCAGACTATCACGAAATTGAACAAGAAAGAGAAACTTCCATTTTTGCCACTCCACTTCACACCGAATGGCGCAACTACAAAATTAACATTATCGACACACCTGGATTAGATGATTTCATTGGAGAAATTGCCTCTACCATGCATGTTGCTGATTCTATTGTTACTGTTGTTAATGCACAACATGGTGTAGAAATTGGAACTGAAATTATTTGGAATTATGTAGATCGATTTTCGAAACCAACATTATTTGTAATCAATCAAATAGACCATCCAAATGCCGATTTTGATGATAGTTTCAAAAGTATTGTAAACTTGGTTGGGAACAACGCCATTAAAATTCAGTACCCAATTAAAATAGATGGAGCGCAATGTATTATTGATGTTCTAAAAATGAAAATGTACAAATTTAGTCCAGAAGGTGGAAAACCTGAAAAGCTAGAAATACCTGCTAATCAAATTGACATCGCCAATGAACTTCACAATGAATTGGTTGAAAAGGCTGCCGAAAACGATGAAGATTTAATGGAACTTTATTTTGATAAAGGTACTTTAAATGAGGATCAAATGCGGGCAGGAATTAAAATGGGAATGTTACATCATGAATTGTTCCCTGTGTTTTGCGTTTCGGCATTAAATGATATGGGAACTGGTAGATTAATGGGATTTATTGATAACGTAGCTCCTTCTGCAGCCGATTTAAAACCTGAACAAAGTGTTGAAGGTAAAACCATTGAATGCAAAGTAGATGCTCCAACTTCCCTATTTGTTTTCAAAACGGTATACGAACCAAACTTAGGTCAAATTAGTTTTTTCAAGGTGAAATCGGGTGAAATTAAACAAAATTACAAGTTAGAGAATTCTAGAAATGAGGAAGTTGAAATATTAAATCAGCTTTTCATTATGGATGGGAAAAACCGCCAACCTGTTGAAAAATTAAGTGCTGGAGATATTGGTGCCACATTAAAATTAAAATATACAGAAACCAATGATACTTTAAGAGTTAAAGGTTCTAATATTACTATTAAACCAATCAGCTACCCTTCATCTAGAATCAATAAATCTGTAAACGCTGCAGATAAAAATGATGAAGAAAAATTAAACGATGCGCTTAAAAAAATTCATAGTCAAGATCCTACAGTTATTATAAAATATTCCAATGAATTAAAACAACAAATTTTATCTTGTCAAGGAGAATTGCATTTAGCAACAATAGACTGGACCTTACAAAAAATTTACGGGATAAAAGCTGTATTTGAGCAACCAAAAATCACATACAGAGAAACCATTCAACGTTCTGCTACAAGTAGTTACAAGCATAAAAAACAATCAGGTGGTTCTGGTCAATTTGGAGAAGTACACATGAAAATTGAGCCTTGGTATGATGGAATTTCTGATCCTGATGGATTTAACATTCGAAAAAAAGAAATAGTTGATTTAGAATGGGGAGGTAAATTGGTATTTTATAACTGCATCGTTGGTGGTGTAATTGATGTTCGTTACTTACCATCTGTTCTGAAAGGAATATTAGAAGTTATGGAAGAAGGCCCATTAACTGGTTCATACGCTAGAGATATTAGAGTTATGCTATACGATGGGAAAATGCACCCAGTAGATTCTAATGATATTTCTTTTAAAATTGCTGCTGCACATGCTTTTAAAGCAGCATTTTTAGAAGCAAAACCAAAATTATTAGAACCTATTCAGGAGCTGAATGTTAAAGTTCCAGAAGAGCTAATGGGTAATGTTATGACCGATTTACAATCCAGAAGAGCTATCATTTTAGGTATGGACAGCGATGGGAAATATCAAACTATTAAAGCTAAAGTACCTTTAGCTGAAATGTATAAATATTCAACAACTTTACGTTCAATTACACAAGGTAGAGGTAGTTTTAGTACCAAATTTGCTAATTTTGAATTGGTACCAAACAATGTTCAAGAAGAATTAATAAAACAAGATTGATAATTTAAAAATCTCTAAAGTAAAGACCCATCATATTCACAAGAATATAATGGGTCTTTTTAATTGCAATTGATTAATATTAATTAATTCAAATAAATTTTATAATTTTTAAAGCTTA
>JADWMI010000002.1:6321-18472 GCA_015767395.1 Bacteroidota bacterium
AAGTTTGCCGGAACTTGTGCCAGTCAAAACCCCCATTTAAATAAAGAAGGAGAACCTTGTGGATTCTGTGGTAAAACTGCTGATGCGTGTGAAAACCGTTAACATATGCTTGAATATTTATTTATTGCTTTTACAGTAATTTTTGGTATTCAATTTATTTATAACTTTTTCCTTTTCGGAGCTTTTTCTTTTTCTAAACAGAAAACCTCAAAAAACCAATTTAAAGAACCAGTCTCTGTTATTATTTGTGCTAAAAATGAGGCACAAAAATTATTTAAAAACATCCCCTTTTTCATAAAGCAAAATTACCCTAATTTTGAGCTTGTACTAATAAATGATCGTTCTTCAGACAATACTTTGCAGGTTATAGAGCAGTTCAAAATTGATTTCCCTGAACAAATTAAAATTGTAGATGTCGCTGAAAACGAACAATTTTGGGGAAGCAAAAAATATGCCCTAACATTAGGTATCAAGGCCGCTAGCTATGAACATTTACTTTTTTCTGATGCAGACTGCAAACCATTGTCTGAAAACTGGGTTTCTGAAATGGTTCTTAATTATGACACAAAACATCATATTGTTTTGGGATACAGTCCATATAAGAAATTAAAAAACTCTCTTCTAAATAAATTAATTAGGTATGAAACCCTTTTAACAGCCATTCAATATTTTTCCTATGCGAAAATAGGCTTGCCTTATATGGGTGTTGGACGCAATTTAGCGTATACAAAAACAGATTTTTTTAGCGTTAACGGATTCTCAAAACATATGAAAATTAAATCTGGTGATGACGATTTATTTATCAATCAAATAGCAAACAGAAAAAACACAACGAATTGTTTTTCAAAAGATAGTTTTATAGAATCTTCCCCAAAAACAACATATAGAGACTGGATTCTTCAAAAAAGAAGACATATTTCTACAGCTGTTCATTATAAATTGATACATCAATATTTATTGGGCTTGTATTTTTTTACAAAACTTACTTTTTGGGTAATTGCTATTTTTTTGCTTTCTTTTAACACTTATAGGGAGTTGGTTTTAGCATTGATAATCTTAAAAATTACATTGCTCTATGTTGTAATAATTACTTCTGCTAAAAAATTAGGAGAAAAAGATTTAATTTTATTTGCGCCATTTTTAGAATTGTTTTTGGTTTTCATTCAAATGTTTATCTTTATAAAAAATCTATCCTCAAAACCCAACCATTGGTAAATAAAAATATTGATATTGCTGATTTAATTGAAAAAGCCAAAGAAAAAGATCAAAAGGCTTTTAACGCTTTATTAAATAATTATTGGAGTGACGTTTACCGATTTCAATTTTCAAAAACCCAAGACGAGGATGAAGCCGAAGATATTACCATAAAAACCTTTTCAAAAGCGTTTGATAAAATTCATCTGTATAACGATCGCTACAATTTCAAAACTTGGCTGATTTCAATTTCCAAAAACATATTTTTAGATCATTTACGAAAACAACGAACAGATTTTATCTCTATCAATAAAAAAGAATCTGAGGCATATAAGATTTTTGATGAAACACCTTCAGCTGAAGATCAATTAATAATTGATCAAAACTTAGCACAATTATTACATTACATAAAACAGTTAAAACCTCATTATCAGGAAATTATAAATCTGAGATATTTTAGAGAATTGAGTTATAAAGAAATGGCTGATGTATTGAAAGAACCTTTGAGCAACATTAAAGTTAAGTTGCTACGGGCTAAAAAACTACTCGCAGCTATTATAAATAAATCTACTAAAAATTGATTGCTAAAAAATCTAATTGGTATCAAAAATTAGGTCCTGGTTTGCTTTTTGCAGGTGCTGCAATTGGTGTATCACACTTGGTTCAATCTACAAGAGCTGGTGCTGATTTTGGTTTTGGTTTAATTTGGGCATTGGTATTAATTCACCTGATTAAATATCCGTTTTTTCAATTTGGACCTCGTTATGCAACTGCTACAGGAGAAAGTTTATTAGATGGCTACAAGAAATTAGGGAAGGGTGTATTAATCGCTTATTTCATCTTAAATTTAGCGACTATGTTTACAATTCAAGCAGCGGTAACTATTGTAACTGCTGGCTTGGCTGCGAATTTATTTGGCATCACTACAAACCCTATTGTTTGGAGTATCATTATTACGTTAATATGTTTTGTTTTATTAATTATTGGTCGTTATAAATTATTAGATAAATTAATGAAATTAATCATAATCGTATTAACGTTAAGCACCATAATAGCTTTAATTCTTGCCATATTCAGTACAGATACAACCTATAACTTCACTCAAATATTACCTGAAGGAAGTGTTGAAATTGGTTTTTTAATTGCATTTCTAGGATGGATGCCAGCGCCATTAGATGTATCCATTTGGCAATCACTTTGGGCCATTGAAAAACAACAAGATAAATCGGTAACATTCAATACCAAACAAGCTATTTTTGATTTTAATATCGGCTTTTCAGGCACTTTAATTTTAGGAATTTGTTTTGTTTCACTTGGTGCAATTGTAATGTATAATTCAGGAGAAACCTTTAGTGGAAGTGCTGTTCAATTCTCTCAACAGCTTATTAATTTATACACCAACAACTTAGGTCAAGAAATGTATATAATTATTGCTGCAGCGGCATTTACCACAATGTTTAGTACTACTATTACCACATTAGACGCTTCACCAAGAGCAATGACCAGAACCTTTTACTTGCTAACCAATAAATCATATAAAAATATGTATTGGTTTTGGATTACTTTTTTAGCCATTGGAACCATTTCAATATTAATTTTCTTTATGTCTGAAATGGGTGTTTTAATAAAAATCGCCACCATACTTTCGTTTTTAACAGCTCCATTTTTTGCAATCATCAATTTCATATTAATTTCAGGAAAGCATACCCCTAAAGAATGGCACCCTTCCCTCCCACTAAAAATATTAAGTTGGTTTGGAATTTTATTTCTAATCGGATTTAGTATTTGGTACATTATTAGTTTATAATTTCTTTGTACTTTTGCAATCAATTTTATAAAAAATGTCGCAAGAAACAATTCCATCTGAAAATAGAGTTCAAAAACCAAAATGGTTGCGTGTAAAATTACCAGTTGGTAAAAAATACACAGAATTAAGAAGCTTGGTTGATAAATACAAACTAAATACCATTTGTACAAGCGGTAGTTGCCCTAATATGGGAGAATGCTGGACAGAAGGTACTGCTACATTTATGATTTTAGGAAATATTTGCACACGTTCTTGCGGATTTTGTGGTGTAAAAACTGGACGACCAGAAAATGTTGACTGGGAAGAACCTGAGAAAGTAGCGAGATCAATTAAATTAATGAAAATTAAGCACGCTGTTATCACTTCAGTTGATAGAGATGATATTAAAGATGGCGGATCTATTATTTGGGTAGAGACAATCAATGCCATTAGAAGAGCGAATCCTAACACAACACTAGAAACGCTTATTCCAGATTTTCAAGGAAATAAAACCAATATCGATCGTATTTTAGCCGTTGCTCCTGAAGTAATTTCTCACAACCTAGAAACAGTAAGACGATTAACTCGTGAAGTGCGAATTCAAGCCAAATACGATAGAAGTCTTGAAGTTTTAAAATATATGAAAGATCAAGGACAACAAAGAACCAAATCGGGGATTATGCTTGGTTTAGGTGAAACAGAAGCCGAAGTTTTAGAAACCATGCAAGATTTAGCAAATGCAAATGTTAATATATTAACTATTGGACAATATCTACAGCCAAGTAAAAAACATTTACCTGTAAAAGAATATATTACTCCTGAGCAGTTTGAAAAATATAAAGAGGCCGGATTAAAAATGGGTTTTAGACATGTTGAAAGCAGTGCTTTGGTTCGTTCATCATACAAAGCACAAAAACATTTAGAATAATATTTTTTTAGCTAAAAATCACTTTAACTTTTAATTAACAATAATCATTATATTATTGGCACGAGTATTGCGTTATAACTAACAGAACAAAGAAGTTGTTAGCTTTGTTTTCATTTTATAAATGTTTGAGTTAGTTAATAAAAAAAAGCGCCCCATAAGCGCTTTTTTTTCATTTAATACTTTCATTGAAAATAGCTATTTATTTTCTAAAAATCACTTTAACTTTTTATTAACAACAACCATTATATTCTTGGCACAAGTATTGCTGTAAATCTAAAGGAACAGAGAAGTTGTTAGCTTTGTTTTCATTTTATAAATGTTTGAGTTAGTTAATAAAAAAAAGCGCCCC
This sequence comes from Bacteroidota bacterium, assembly GCA_015767395.1. The sequence goes on from JADWMI010000002.1 coordinate 10,579, forward strand.
AAAGGCGCTTTTTTTATGATACTGCAATTATTTATTATTTCAATAATTCTCCTTTTTCTAACAAAACGCCATAAACATAACCTTGTCCAAAATCTTTGTCTAAAATAACCGTTGCTTTAAAAGTAACAATATCACCTACTTTTACTGTTTCCATTGTCGTTACAGTTAAGTCTTTTTTAGTTTCAAATTGTGTACCATCTACAATATGAACCCAGTTTCTATCTAAAATTCCATTATTTACTTTTACAACTTTTCCTTTTACAATAACCTCTTTGTTTGAGAATGATTCTTTTTTAGCGTACAATTCTTCAACAGAAATACCATTTTTTGCTTTTTCAATTTTCACATCTGAGATAATTGATTTATCTGTATCAGCATTCGTATGTGGATTTTTTCCCTTTTGACTTAATCCACTTTCATTTGCACTAATTCCTTCAGAAAAGGTTATAAGGTCAAAGGTTCTACCCAATTCTTTACTTTCAAAATCTTTCATAACCATCCCGCTTTTGTAAAAATAAGTTTCCCCTTTTTTTACAACCATATTCGGAATAGCCATCCAATATTTTTCATCTCCTTCAGTAACATTAATATAAGTGTATCCTGCTGCATCCATAAATTCATTCACAACAATTTTATGAACTGGATTTTCAACAGTGGCTTCCACCTTGTTAATTTTTGAATAACCTTGTTTGTCCTTACAGCTAAACATTACAACGGCAAGTACTACGATTAAAAGATTTATTTTATTTCTCATTTTTTGAATTTTAATTAATTTAATTTGAAGTAAAAATAGGAATAATAAACAAACTACAATATGATTTAAATCACCAATTTACTATCGGTAACTTACTGTTTTTTAAGTAGTTATTTGTTTTGCTGAAATGTTTATTCCCAAACCAATATCCTCTATTGGCACTTAACGGAGAAGGATGCCCACTTTCAAGTATGAAATTTCTTGAAATGTCAATTTTTGAACCCTTCTTTTTTGCATAACCACCCCAAAGCAAAAACACTACATTTTCCTTTTTCTCTGAAATTAAAGAAATAACCGCATCGGTAAATTGCTCCCAACCTTTCTTTTGATGAGATCCTGCATTGTGGGCTTTAACGGTTAAAGTTGCATTTAATAAAAGTACACCTTGTTTTGCCCATCGCTCTAAATTTCCACTTTTTGGAATTGGAAGCCGTAAATCCTTTTCAATTTCTTTAAAAATATTACTTAAAGAAGGTGGATGTGCAATTCCTTCATTAACTGAAAAACACAAACCATGCGCTTGCCCAACTCCATGATATGGATCTTGTCCTATAATTACCACTTTAACATCGTCAAATTTGCACAATTTGAAAGCATTAAATATCTGATGCTCTTCAGGAAAACAAGTTTCGTTACTATATTGCGCTTTCACAAATTCAGTAAGTTGTTCAAAATAAGGTTTTTCAAACTCAGATGTCAACAGTTTTTTCCAACTATCATCAATTTCAATATTCATTATCTTGATTCGTCTTAAATTTATACTTTTGTCTAGCTTTCAAAAATAGCATTTTTTATGAGTAACATTTCAGAAAAAACATTAATTGACTTAGAATTTTTTACCATTTTAAAATCGGTAAGTGAATTGTGTATTTCTGATTTAGGAAAACAAGCAACACTTGAAATAAAACCTTTTGATAAAAAAGAAAAACTACTGCCAGAATTATTTCAAGTAAATGAATACTTAGGGTCATTTATAAATGACAACAGAATTCCAAGTCATTATTTTGATGATATTCAAAAAGAGATTCATTTATTAAATATTGAAAATAGTTATTTAGAGCCGGCATCATTTTTAAAAATTTTAAACAATACCAGTACTATTTTCGAATTGTTAAAGTTTTTCAAAAAGCTGAAGGCTATTTACCCAGTACTTTACACTGCTTCAGAAGAGATTGAATATCAGAAAATCATTACTGAAAATATCAATGCAAAAATTACTTCGTTTGGGGAAGTAAGCGAAAATGCATCAGCGCTGTTAAAACAAATTAGAAACGAAATTAATACTGTTCGTGGTAAAATCGGTTCCAGTTTCACAAAAGATTTAAGCAGATACAACAGTGCAGGTTATTTAGATGATATAAGAGAATCTGTTATTGACAATCAGCGCGTACTAGCTGTTTTAGCTATGCATAGGCGAAAAGTAAAAGGAAGTTTATTAGGAAGTTCAAAAACTGGAAGCATTGTATATATTGCACCTGAAGCCACGCTACAATTTAGCCGAGAATTACAAAACTTGGCTTATGAAGAGCATCAGGAAATTGTTAGAATTTTAAAAGAACTAACAAATTCGCTACGAGAATTCACACCCGATTTAATTGAATATCAAAAATACTTGACAAAATTAGACGTGATTGCTTCAAAAGCGCGTTATGCAAAAAACATAAATGCTTGCTTACCTAAAATAACAACTGAAAAGAAGATTTATTTAAGAGATGCCTTTCACCCTATTTTATTACTAAAAAATAAAGAACAAAAATTAAAAACCATTCCGCAAACGCTGGAACTAAATGAAAAGCAACAAATTATTGTTATTTCAGGACCAAATGCAGGTGGAAAAAGTATTACCCTAAAAACCATTGGTTTACTGCAAGTAATGCTACAAAGTGGTTTCTTAATTCCAGTTCATGAACGATCTGAAACTTATTTCTTCAATAAAGTTTTAACTGATATTGGCGACAATCAATCTATTGAAAATCAACTTAGCACCTACAGTTACAGATTAAAAAATATGCGTAATTTTTTACGAAGTTGTAATGATAGCACTTTGTTTTTAATTGATGAATTTGGTACTGGAAGTGACCCTGAATTAGGGGGGGCTTTGGCAGAAATATTTTTAGAAGAATTCTATTATAAAAAAGCCTTTGGAATTATTACAACACATTATTCAAATTTAAAAGTTTTGGCTAGTGAATTAGACAATGTTGCAAACGCCAATATGCAGTTTAATGAAAAAACGCTTGAACCCTTATTCAAACTATTTATTGGACAAGCTGGAAGTTCTTTTACTTTTGAAGTAGCTCAGAAAAATGGAATTCCTTTTAGTTTAATTAACAAAGCTAAAAAGCGTGTTGAAGGAGAAAAAGTACGATTGGATAAAACCATTTCTAAACTTCAAAAAGAGCGAAGTAAATTACAACACACTTCAGATACGCTGGAGATAGAAAAAACAAAGGCCATTGAAAAATCTGATAGCCTGACCGAAAAACAACAAAAAATTCAAGAAAAACTAGAGGGTTTTCAGGAATTGTATGATAGCAATCAGAAAATGCTTTCGTATGGTAGAAAGATGAATGAACTGATAAATAAATACTTTCAAACCAATAATAAAAAAGAATTTACTGCAGACTTCAACAAATGGATTGCGATTGAAAAAACAAAACATTTAAAAAAGAATCCACCAATACCAGTAACCAAAGCTCAAAAGAAACAGGTTAAAGTTGAAATAAAAAAGGTAGCCGAAAAATTAAAATCTATTGAAAAAGAAGTCGTTGTTGAAGTGGTAAAAGTACGGGAACAGAAAAAAACGGAAGCCATAAAAGTTGCCAAGCAAAAAGCTGATTATACTTTTAAAAAAAATGATAAAGTTAGAATTACAGGAAGTAATGCTTGTGGAACCATTGATAAAATTGAAAAAAAGAACGCCTTTATTAATTACGGATTCTTCACAACAAAAACAACTCTAATTAAATTAGAGTTGGTTGAAGCTGCTAAAAAATAGATTTAAATTAATCTTTCTGATATAGTTCCATTTCACGGTCGTAAAATTCACTCGCCTGTTCAATAAGAACTGCAACTTGCGTTTCTAGTTCTTCCTGATCTTCACCAGCAAAATCTTCCCACCATTCAATTTCGTCATCAACCAAATTGATGATAAATCGTGGGAATTCCGTATGTATCACAAAAATATCATCTTGACAATCTGTATTATCTCCCAATAAAAATTTAGGTAACTCCATTTTTCTCTTTTATTAATTTATTTGTTAAGTAATTAAATCTAAAAAACAACATGACTGCTGAGCTCGTTAAAGCTGTTAACAACCCTATCCAAATGCCTAAAGTACCAAATTCTAAAATTGTTCCTAAAAAGTAACTAACAGGAAAACCAATAATCCAATAGGCAATAAATGACAATATTGATGGCATTTTCACATCCTGCAAACCTCTTAAACCACCTAATATAACAGCTTGTAATCCGTCCGATAATTGAAATAAACCTGCAATTATCAATAAACTTGAGGCAATTTCAATCACTTCTAAATTGTCGGTAAACATCCAAGGTAAAATATCTTTAAACAATATAAACCCAATTGAAAAAACTGACATCACCATCAACACCAATAAAAAGTTTGAAAATGCAATTCTGCGTAATTCCATAAAATTTCCCAATCCTTTTTGATTTCCAACTCTAATAGTGGCAGCCACACCAATTCCTACTGCAATCATAAAGGTAGTTGAAGCCAATTTCAAGGCTATTTGATTCGCTGCCTGTGGAAAAGCACCTAAAGTTCCTGCTAACAAAACAGATGCTGTAAATAGACCAACTTCAAACAACATTTGCAATGCTGCTGGGAAGCCTAAATTCATTATTTTTATAAAGATTTCTTTTTTAATTTCAACAAGCTTTAATCTGCGCATATAAATGGAAAACTTTTCTTTTTTCAACAACACAATGAATAAGAAAATGACCATTACAATTCTAGAAATTAACGTACCTAAAGCCGCACCTACAATTTCCAATCGAGGAAATATCCACAAACCATAAATTAACGCAAAATTCAATATTACGTTCACCACGTTTGTTAGTATGGTCGCCCACATAGCATATTTAGTTTGAGATAAACCATCTGCAAACTGTTTTAAACCTTGAAAAATCATCAAGGGAATCATTGATATTGCAACTATTTCAAAATATGGTATTGCCAACACAACAACTTCTTCAGGTTGGTCTAAGTGATATAAAATAGGTTTTAAAAACAATAGCATTACATAAACTGAAATACCTAAAATGGTCATCAAAATCATCCCATGTTGAAATACGCTCCTTCCTTTTTCTTTATTGCCTTCCCCATCAGATTCAGCAATTAATGGTGTAATGGCAAATGAAAACCCAATTCCAATTGAAAGTGCAATAAATATTAAACTATTTCCAAGAGATGTGGCTGCCAACTCGACAGGACCAAGCCTACCAACCATAATATCATCAATTAATCCTACCAATAAATGCCCTAAAGAACCTAGCATAATTGGTGTGGCTAGCCTTAGGTTATTTTTAAATTCGGAAGTATAATTTTTCAGATTCAAATCGACTTAATTTCAAGATGCGAAGATACGAGAAAATATAATATTGTTCCATTTTAGTTCTCGCTTGTTGGGTATTCATAATTTATCATTCTATAATAAAGAAAATCTATTTCAGCATAAAATTTTAAAATTAACTTCATTTAAATTCTTTGTTTTAATACTTACATTTGCATAACAAAATTTAATATTCACTTAAAAATTTATAAAATGGCTGTACTTGTCGGAAAAAAAGCACCAAAATTTAATGCTCAAGCTGTAGTTAACGGTTTAGAGTTTGTTGATAATTATTCATTAGACCAATTTGAAGGAAAAAAGTATGTAGTATTATTCTTTTATCCAAAAGATTTTACTTTCGTTTGTCCTACTGAGCTTTTTGCTTTTCAAGAAAAATTAGCAGAATTCGAAAAAAGAAATGTGCAATTAGTTGCCGTGTCAACTGATACTGAGCAATCTCACTGGGGATGGTTACAAATGCCTAAAAACGCTGGTGGAATTCAAGGAGTTACTTACCCTTTAGTTGCTGACACTAACAAAACAATCTCTAAAAACTACGATGTTTTAGCTGGAGATTATTTTTACGATGATGAAGATCAATTACAAGCAAGCGGAGAATTAATTGCTTACCGTGGTTTATTTTTAATTGACAAAGAAGGAATTGTACGTCACCAAGTTGTAAACGATTTACCTTTAGGTAGAAATGTTGATGAAGCTTTAAGAATGGTTGATGCATTACAATTTAATGAAGAAAACGGTGAAGCTTGTCCTGCAAACTGGACTGCAGAAAAAGAAGGATTAAAAGCAACGCACGAAGGAATTGCAGACTACTTATCAAAAAACTAAATACGAACTAAATTAAATTGCTAAAAAACTCCCGAAATTTTCGGGAGTTTTTAGTTTTTAAACTAACTTTGATTTTTAACACTAAAAATAACAACTATGGCAAAAATAACACTAAAAGGAAATCCGTTTAAAACAATTGGAAAACTACCAAAAATTGGTAAGAAGGCACCAAAATTTTCATTAATAAAAGCTGATTTATCTAAAGGTAAATTAAAAGATTTTGAAGGATCTAAAGTAATATTAAACATATTCCCAAGTTTAGATACTGGTACTTGTGCGGCATCTGTTAGAAAATTTAATGAAGAAGCTGGAAAATTAGAGAACACAAAGGTTTTATGTATCTCAAGAGATTTACCATTTGCTCAAGCACGTTTTTGTGGTGCTGAAGGTTTAGATAACGTAATCACTTTATCTGATTTTGCATCTGGAAAATTCGGAAAATCATACGGCTTGACTATTAAAAATGGTCCTTTGGCTAATTTACATTCTAGAGCAATTGTTATTCTTAACGAAGAAGGAGAAGTTACTTATACAGAACAAGTACCTGAAATTGTTGACGAACCAAATTACGAAGCTGCTTTAAAAGCACTTTAATATATGAACACGGAAAGTAATTTTATTCTCAATAGAATAAAGGCATTTAAATATGCCGCTAAAGGATTTTGGATTTTAATTACTTCTGAAAACAGCATTATTGCCCAAGTAATTATTGGTGTTATTATGACCATACTTGGGTTTGTAATGAATCTTTCTGCTACTGAATGGATGTTTCAAATTTTTGCAATTGCATTGATTTTGGTAGCAGAATCATTAAATACAGGAATTGAAAAATTGGCCGATTTTGTTCATCCTGATTTTCATAAACAAATTGGTCGAATTAAAGATATTTCTGCAGGAGCTGCGTTTTTTGCGGCAATATTTGCCGTAATTATTGGTTTAATAATTTACATCCCTAAATTTATTTAGGAAATGAACCTCAATCACTTTAATTTTATATTTTTGTGATACAATTCTATACATGGCAAAAAAGAAAATAACCAAGCCCAAAGAGCCTAAAAAACCTCGTTTTCAGAAAATAAAAACTTTTTTTGAAAGCAGACAAACACAAACCGTTATTGGTTTGTTTGTTATGGTGTTCTCCGTATTTTTGTTAGCATCATTTATTTCCTACCTTTTTAATTGGCAAGACGACCAAAGTCAGCTTTCAAATTTCGGTAACAAAAACATTTCAGTAAAAAATTTATTAGGTAAGATTGGAGCCTCTTTAAGTCATTTTTTTATTTATAATGGTGTTGGAATTGTAGCCATTTATATTCCCGTACTGCTGTTTTTTACAGGTTTTTTTATTTTCATAAAAGGAAATGTTAAGCGTGTAAGAAAATCTTGGGGATGGGGTATATTAGGAATGATATGGTTCTCTATAGCGTTTGGTTTCTTAGCACATAAAAACGCTTTACTTTGTGGCGTTGTTGGTTTCGAATTAAATAATTACTTACAACAATTCCTAGGGAAAACTGGCTTGTTTTTATCACTCTTGTTTTTAATAATTTCTTTTTTAATAATCCGTTTTAAAATAACGCCTGAAAGTTTTAAGAGAGCAATTAAAATAAATGATGACATAAATGAGCCTATATCAGCGCAAACCAAACCAATCATCACAGCCCCTGAAATTAATAGAAATAATGCTGTGGTTGCTGAGAATGAAAAACAATCTGATAT
>JADWMI010000002.1:18572-23894 GCA_015767395.1 Bacteroidota bacterium
AAAACTGAAATTGAAAACATTGTTTTTGAAAAACCAGAAATTGCAGAAGAGGTAGCGATTGATGTTGAAAAAATTGTAGAAGAAGTTCATGTTGAAGAAAACCTATCTGATAAATTAGTTAAAAACTTTGGCGAATTTGATCCAAAATTAGAATTGGGGAATTATACTTTCCCAACATTAAATTTATTAAGAGATTATAACGAAAGTATTTCTGTAGATCAGGAAGAACTGGAGGCCCATAAAAATAGAATTGTTGAAACGCTTAATAATTACAAAATTGGAATTGCTAAAATAAAAGCAACAGTGGGACCAACAGTTACCTTATATGAAATAGTGCCAGATGTTGGTATCCGAATTTCAAAAATTAAAAATTTAGAAGACGATATTGCTTTATCACTTTCGGCTCTTGGAATTAGAATTATCGCTCCAATTCCTGGAAAAGGAACTATAGGTATTGAAGTGCCAAACAAAAAACCGACGATGGTTTCAATGAAATCTGTGATTTCTTCAGCTAAATTTCAAAATTCAGAAATGGAATTGCCAATTGCTTTAGGAAAAACAATTTCAAATGAAACATTTGTGGTTGATTTGGCTAAAATGCCACACTTATTAATGGCAGGTGCTACAGGACAAGGTAAATCTGTTGGATTGAATGCAGTGTTAACTTCATTATTATATAAAAAACATCCTGCTGAAGTAAAGTTTGTATTGGTTGATCCTAAAAAAGTAGAATTAACTTTATTCAACAAAATTGAAAGACATTACTTAGCAAAATTACCAGATACCGATGAAGCTATAATTACAGATACAACAAAAGTAATTAACACTTTAAATTCATTGTGTATTGAAATGGACAATCGTTATGACCTGCTTAAATTAGCTATGGTGCGCAATATTAAAGAATACAATACAAAATTTAAATCCAGGAAATTAAATCCTGAAAATGGACATAAATATTTACCTTATATTGTTTTAGTTATTGATGAATTTGCTGATTTAATTATGACTGCAGGTAAGGAGGTTGAAACACCTATTGCACGTTTAGCACAGTTAGCCCGTGCTATTGGTATTCATTTAATTGTTGCTACGCAACGTCCTTCAGTAAATGTAATAACAGGAATCATCAAGGCAAACTTCCCATCAAGAGCCGCTTTTAGGGTGACTTCAAAAATAGATTCAAGAACCATTCTTGATACCTCAGGTGCTGATCAATTAATTGGTAAAGGAGATATGTTATATGTTGGAAGTAATGATGTAATTCGTTTACAATGTGCTTTTGTTGATACACCTGAAGTTGAAAAAATAACTGAATTTATTGGTTCACAACGTGCCTATCCCGATGCTTATTTATTACCTGAATATAGTGGTGAAGAGAGTGGCACAAGTCTTGATATTGATATCAGCGAAAGAGATGTATTGTTTAGAGATGCAGCATTATTAATTGTACATGCACAACAAGGTTCGGCATCTTTATTACAACGAAAATTAAAATTAGGCTATAACAGGGCCGGTAGATTGATTGACCAACTAGAAGCTGCAGGTATTGTTGGAACTTTTGAAGGAAGTAAAGCACGACAAGTGTTAGTACCTGATGAAATGGCTTTAAATAAATTATTAGATGACGTTTAAAACGTATTTATAAACTACACAAACAAATGAAAAAAATATTACTGTTAGCAATTATTACCTTTGCAAATTTCGCGGCATTTAGTCAAAATTCAACTGAAGCTAAAAAGTTATTGGATGAAGTGGCTGCAAAAGTTGAAATTTACGAAAATATTGAAATTGAGTTCAACCACTCTTTAGATAATTTAGATGCTGATGTGCATCAAGAAACTAGAGGGAATGCCATTTTACAAGGTGACTTGTACCATTTGAATTATATGGGTACAGAGCAAATTTTTGACGGAAAAAAAGTTTATTTAATTATTCATGAAGATGAAGAAGTTATTATTCAAGCTCCTTCTGATGGAGATGATACTTTAACCCCATCAAAAATGTTTTCCTTCTATAAAAGTGGTTACACTTATGCTATGGGATCGTTAGAAACTATAAATGGTGTTAAAATACAATATGTAGAACTTATACCTATAGATACAAATTCTGAGATTGGGAATATTAAAGTAGGTGTTGATGTAAAATCAAAACATATTTATAATATTATTGAAACTGGAAAAAACAATACAATTACAACTCTAGAAGTAAGATCCTTCAAAACAAATCAAACGCTTTCAGAAAAGCTATTTATCTTTGACTTATCAAAGTACAAGGATCAAAAGAAATACACCATCTCTGAACCAAACTAAATAGCATTGAAAATATTCGATAAATATATTTTAAAAAGCTTTGCACAACCATTATTAGCTACTTTTTTCGTGGTGCTTTTTGTGTTAGTTATGCAGGCCTTATGGTTGGCATTCGACGAAATTGCTGGTAAAGGAATCGATTTAGTTTTTATTTTAAAATTTCTGTGGTACTTGGCACTAATGCTAACGCCAACTGCATTGCCTATTGGTATTTTATTGTCATCTATTATGGCTTTAGGTAATTTAGCCGAAAACTATGAATTCGCTGCAATGAAATCTGCGGGAATATCATTGAAAAGAGTCATTAGACCATTGGTTATTTTGACTTTTTTATTAAGCGGATTAAACTTTATTTTCTTGAACAACATTTATCCTTGGGCTACTTTGAAGCAAAAGAATTTATATTTGAATATGAAAATGAAAAAACCTGCCCTTGCTTTGGTTCCAAGTGCTTTCAATACAGACATCCCCGGCTTTAGCATTAAATTTGAAGAGAAATATGGTGAAGAAGAAAACCTATTAAAGAATGTTCAAATAGCTGATTTAAATGCTGGAAAAGGAAAAATAAAAGTTATTACCGCAAAAAAAGGAACTATTTCTGCTGATGAAGGTAGTAAATATATGACCTTGACGCTTGAAGATGGAAATTATTATGAGGAACACATAAAAAGAGTAATGACTCAAAAGGACAGGGAGAAAATGCCTGCTTCAAGTGCCACTTTTGAAAAATATACCATTAACATTGACATTTCATCTTTTAATGATGATGAAAGTTTAAAGGATGAAAAAATAAAAGAGCATCACGGAATGCTAAGTGTAAAACAGCTAGATTCTATTTCTAAAATAAGAAAAATAGCATATGATGAATACATTGCAAATAGAGCCAGAACATTTTATACAATCTCAAAAGCAAAAAAACTATACAAATACCATGACACCTTAATTGACTCAAAATTAGCGCCTGAAATACTTGAAAATTTCAACTTAAATAATAAAAATATTGTTATAAGTGACGCTATACAGTCGGTAAAACGTGTTATTGAGAGAAGCAGTAACGAATTAATCAGTTTTAAAAATAAACGAAAATTACTAAATCTTTACGATTTTGAATTTAGCTATCGATTTTCTTTTGCATTGGCCTGTTTGGTATTATTTTTTGTAGGCGCCCCATTAGGATCAATCATAAGAAAAGGAGGTTTTGGATTGCCAATGATAATGGCTATATTTATTTTTGTAATTTACTTTTTCATATCACAATTTGGAAAAAACTTATCTGAAGAAAGTGCTATTTCATCTCTTTTTGGGAGTTGGCTTTCTACACTTATTTTATTACCTTTTGGAATATTATTGACCTATAGAGCAACCAAAGGAATGGGGATTTTTAGTATTGATGCTGTTTTTGACAACTTAAAAAAATTCTTTGGGAAATTTAACATAAAAACATTTATTAAATAATGAGTACAAATACTATCAAATTAAACAACATAAAAGAAGCTATTGAAGATATTAGAAATGGCAAAATAATAATTGTTGTTGATGATGAAGACAGAGAAAATGAAGGTGATTTTATTGCTGCAGCAGAATGTGTAACACCAGAAATGATAAATTTCATGGCGCTACACGGTAGAGGTTTAATTTGTGCACCGTTAACTGATGAACGCGCCGATGAACTAGATTTACCGCTAATGGTAAATAAAAACACGGTATTACACAACACACAGTTTACTGTTTCGATTGACTTAATAGGTAGTGGATGTACTACTGGTATTTCTGCACAAGACAGAGCAAAAACGATAAAGGCCATGACCAACAGTGATACCAAACCTGATGACTTTGGAAGACCAGGTCACATATTTCCTTTAAGAGCTAAACAAGGTGGTGTTTTAAGGAGAACAGGGCATACTGAAGCCTCGATTGATTTAGCCCGTTTAGCAGGTTTTCAGCCAACCGGTATTTTAGTTGAAATTTTAAATGAAGATGGTACTATGGCTCGTCTTCCTCAATTATTGGAAGTTGCCAAAAAGTTTGATTTAAAAATTATTTCAATTGAAGATTTAGTGGCCTATAGAATGAAATATGATTCATTGATTTATAAAATTGAAGATTTTACAATCCAAACGCGTTTCGGTGAATTTAATTTAAAAGCATATAAACAAACAACAAACAATCAAGTACACATAGCTTTAACAAAAGGCGATTGGACAAAAGACGAACCTGTTTTAGTAAGAGTAAATTCTGCATTAATTAACAATGATATTATTCGCCTATTAACGGTTGAACCTGATGGTTCTTTTTCTAAAATATTTAAAAAAATTAATGATGAAGGAAAAGGTGTTACGGTATTTATCAGTCAAGAAAATCAATCATTCAATTTAATAAAACGTTTATCACTTTTAAAAGAATCTCAAAAAGCAACCGAAAACAAAGTTCCAAAAATTAAACCAGATGATAAAGATTTTGGAATTGGCGCTCAAATTTTACACGATTTAAATATTTCTAAATTACGTGTTTTATCGAATGCTCCTTCAATTAAAAAAAGAATTGGTATGACTGGTTATGGACTTGAAGTAATAGAGTATGTAAGTTATTAATCAACATAATTTTCTGCAATGAACAAGATAATAATAAGCTGTATTAGTTGCTTTTTTATATTTTTTAGTTGCAATTCGCCACAACAAAAAAAAGTTGAAAAAAAAATTACTGAAACTAGCAATGGTTTTACCCTAAATGGTCATATAAAAAGCTATTTATCAGATAAAGTCTATTTAAATAAAATACTTGAGCATTCAATTTACCCGATTGACTCTGCTATTATTGAAAACAATCGTTTTGTTTTTAACGGTATTGTTAATTATCCGGAACGTTTTCAATTAACCTTTGAAAATTATTCCGCTTCTATTACGCTAATTATAGAAAACACGGCTTTTGAAATAGAAGTTGACCCAATTTTAATCCAGGAGCCTAAAATTATTGGTTCACCTTTGAATACTTTGCTTTTTGAATACAAACAAAATGC
>JADWMI010000002.1:23994-30148 GCA_015767395.1 Bacteroidota bacterium
TCCCCGGATGCAGAAATCGTAAGGCTTAGTCTAAATTAGACTTGTTCTTTTACAAACTATTTAAACTAGCCGTTATTGTCTCGATTTTCGCCAAGGCGTCTGCCTCTTTTTGACGTTCAATTTTAATAACTTGCTCAGGAGCATTGTTCACAAAACGTTCGTTACTTAGTTTCTTTTGAACTGACTTTAAGAAACCTTCAATATATTTTAACTCCTCCTGTAATTTGGATTTTTCTTCCTCTAAATCAATTTTATCGCCCATTGGAATAAAATACTCATTAGATTTTACCCTAAAACTAATCGCTCCTTCTACTTTTTCAGTAACATAATTTATTTCGGAAAGATTCCCCATTTTTTGAATTACTGTGTCAAAATTTGAATTCACATTGTCATTATTTAATACCGAAAATTCAATTTCATTTTTAAATGCAATGTTTTTATCTTTTCGTACATTTCTTATTCCTGAAATTACTTCTGAAGCCACTTTAAACTCACTAATAAGCTTTTCATCTACATCAGTAAGATTAGGGTATTCCGCAATAATCAATGCTTCTTCTGGCGTTCTATCTGAAATATTTTGCCAAATCTCTTCTGATAAAAATGGCATAAACGGATGTAAAACTTTTAAATTATCTTCCAAAAATGAAATAACGGACTTCAATGTTTTAGCATCAATTGGTTGTTGATAAGCTGGTTTTACCATTTCTAATAACCAAGAAGAAAAATCATCCCAAATTAATTTATAAATGCTCATTAAAGCTTCACTAATTCTGTATTGATCAAAAGATTTTTCTAACTCAACTAATGTTTGTTGAAACTTAGCTTGATACCATTCAATTGCAATAATAGAAGATTGAGGTTGTTCAATACTTTCTGAAACTTCCCAACCTTTTATCAAACGAAAAGCATTCCATATTTTATTAGAAAAGTTTCTTCCCTGCGCACACAACTCTTCATCAAATAATAAATCATTGCCTGCTGCAGAACACAATAACATTCCAACACGTACACCATCGGCGCCGTATTTTTCCATTAATTCAATTGGATCAGGTGAATTCCCTAAAGATTTTGACATTTTTCTACCTTTACCATCACGCACAATTCCTGTAAAATATACATTGGTAAAAGGTTTTTCATTTCTGAATTCATATCCAGCAAAAATCATACGAGCAACCCAAAAGAAAATAATATCTGGTCCAGTTACTAAATCGTTTGTTGGATAATAATATTCAATCTCCTTGTTATCAGGATTTCTAATACCATCAAAAACAGAAATTGGCCACAACCAAGACGAGAACCAAGTATCTAAAGCGTCAGGATCCTGAGTAATGTCATTTATTGTTAACTCCTGATTGTTCGTTTTTTGTATTGCTAATTTTAAAGCTTCATCAATAGAATTAGCAATTACATAGTCCTCTACCCCATCTCCATAGAAATAAGCTGGGATTTGGTGTCCCCACCACAATTGACGAGAAATATTCCAATCTCTAATATTTTCTAACCAGTGACGGTAAGTGCTATTGTAATGTTTTGGAAAAAAATGAATTTCCTCATCTTCCAAAACTGCTTTTAAAGCAGGTTCTACAATCGTTTCCATTTTTAAAAACCATTGTGCAGAAATTTTAGGTTCAATAACCTCTTTTGTTCTTTCAGAAGTACCAACCTTATGCATATGTTGTTCAATTTTCACCAAACAACCAATTTCTTCTAATTCTTTGGTAATTTCTTTACGTACAACAAAACGATCTTTTCCTTCATAGTGCAATCCGAAAGAATTTAAGGAAGCATCATCATTAAAAATATCAACAACTTCTAAATTATGTTTTTCACCTAAAACTTTATCGTTTTGATCGTGAGCAGGTGTCACTTTTAAGCAACCTGTACCAAACTCAATATCAACATATTCATCTTCAATAATAGGTATAATCCTTCCTACAATAGGTACAATCGCTTTTTTACCTTTTAAATGGGTAAAACGTTCATCGTTTGGATTGATACAAATGGCAGTATCTCCTAAAATAGTTTCAGGACGCGTAGTTGCAATGGTTAGTACTTCATCACTTCCTTCAATTTTATAATTTAAGTAATATAAATTTCCTTGTTTTTCTTCAAAAATTACTTCTTCATCAGATAAGGTTGTTTTTGCTGAAGGATCCCAATTTACCATTCTATACCCACGGTAAATCAATCCTTTGTTATATAAATCGATAAAAACTTTAGTAACAGCTTCACTTAAATCTCCATCCATGGTGAATTTTGTGCGTTCCCAATCACAAGAAGCTCCTAATTTTTTTAATTGCTCTAAAATGATGCCTCCGTGCTCATCAGTCCAATCCCAAGCATGTTTTAAAAATTCATCACGTGTCAGGTCCGATTTCTCAATACCTTGTTCTTTTAATTTAGCCACAACTTTTGCTTCAGTTGCAATTGAAGCATGATCAGTTCCTGGTACCCAGCAGGCGTTTTTACCTTTTAAACGTGCGCGTCTAATCAAGACGTCCTGAATGGTATTATTTAGCATATGTCCCATATGTAAAACCCCTGTTACATTTGGTGGTGGAATTACAATTGTATATGGCTCTTTTTCATTTGGAACGGAATGGAAATAATTATTTTCCATCCAGTAGTCATACCACTTATTTTCTACGTCTTGAGGGCTATATTTTGTTGCTAAACTCATTTTTGGTCTAATTTTTGAAACTAATTTGCAAATGTACAATTATAAGAGATAACACAAAATATTTTGAAAGCTTAAAAAAATAACTAACTTTACATTTTAAAATTAGAATTATGAAAAAATTAATGACATTATTATTTATTGGATTTGTAACATTATCCGTAAATGCACAAGAAGTAAAATCAACTGAAGTTGCTGTAGATCCGAATGCACCGGTATTCGAATTTGAAACGGATGTAATTGATTATGGAAAAATAGAGCAAAACGCCGATGGTGTACGTGTTTTTAAATTTAAAAACATTGGAAAATCTCCATTGGTAATTAGTAGAGTTCAATCCAGTTGCGGTTGTACAGTTCCCAAAAAACCATCAGAACCAATTATGCCTGGTGAATCTGGAGAAATTGAAGTTAAATATGATACAAAAAGACTTAATGGTTTTTCAAAACAAATTACAGTTTTTTCTAATGCAACAGAGCCTACAAAAAAATTACGTATTAAAGGAATTGTTCTAAAACCAGAATCTCCTGTTGTTAAAGATAAATCAACTGTTTCTTCACAATAAAATTTAGTAACAACACATAAATTAAAAAAGGCTTTCAAATTATTTGAAAGCCTTTTTTAATTAGAACTTGTACCTTCTTCAAATAGCATTAAACAAAATACTGTAAAATAAAAATAATAGTTCGGCACCGCAAAAACACTTTTTTTTATTTTTCAATTAAACCAAATAGTGAAGAATTTAATATTTGAAACATCTGGAATTTGATCGACTAAGATTTCTTCTCTGCTAAACGAACTTATTCCTAAATCTTTTTTATCAATAGCTATAGTAGCATTTAGTTCATCAATATAAAGTGTAGCTGAAGACAAAGTGGTTTCAACTTTATTTATAACATAATTACTACTAATATCTTTAAAGTTAGATTTCAAACCAATCCCATTTTTAGTTTCATATTGTGGATTAAAAATTTGAATACTTTTTATTTTAGAAGTAGCATCATTCTGTTGAATTGGACAAATCTCTAACAATTTTTCGCCCGTTTTAGAATATACTTCATACAAATCATTTTCTGTAAAATATAAATTTTTGTTAGACGTATTGTTTTTTGATAAATGTGTAACAATTGAATCGTTCTCAAAAATTTGATTTAATTCCTTCACAGTTGTTTCTTTTGTTAATAATCCAACTTTTCCTTTTCCAACAAAAAACGCATCGTCATTTGAACATTGTATAAATAAAAATGAAACAAAAAGAAGCAATGCAATTTTTTTAATAATGGCCATAAGCAATTTAATTTTTAAGGGTATTATAGACTTAACGAATAATATTGGATATTATTTAGTCAAAATGAAACTTTATAACACTCGTTTTAAAATTCCTAAAACGCCTCTAATAAAAGTAGCACTTGTCACCACTTTCAGTATTGGATTCATTCGAGTACTTGATCTTCTTGTTGAAGTTGATTTCGCTTTTTTAGCAGCTTCTTTCTTCCTTTCTTCAACTTCTTCAATTTTATTTATTTTCTCAATTTTTTCATTTAATATCTCGTAAGCACTGTCTCTATCAATTGTTTCGTTGTATTTATAAAATAATCGCGAATTCTCAATCTGTTGTTTTATTTCTGAATTTGATAATATATCCATTCTACTCATTGGTGCCCGCATCATTGTAGCTGCCAAAGGTGTTGGTATTCCTTTTTCATTTAAAACTGAAATAAAAGCTTCTCCAATACCCAATTGAGTTAAGGTTTTATCAACATCATAATACGCAGAGTCTGGATAATTCTCAGCGGCTAATTTAATGGCCTTTCTATCTTTAGCGGTAAATGCACGTAACGCATGTTGAATTTTTAAACCTAACTGTGCCAATACATCTTCTGGAACATCTTTTGGATTTTGAGTCACAAAAAAGATTCCTATTCCTTTCGAACGAATTAATTTAATTATACTTTCTATTTGAGAAAGCAGTGCTTTGGAAGCTTCATCAAATATTAAATGCGCCTCATCAATAAAAATAACCAATTCAGGTTTTCCGCTATCTCCTTGTTCTGGAAAAGTAGCATATACTTCTGCCAATAATTGTAGCATAAAAGTTGAAAACAATTTTGGCTTGTCTTGTATATCTGTTAAACGTAATATTGAAATAATTCCCTTGCCCTCTTCATTTGTTCTTACTAAATCTTTTACATCAAATGAACGCTCACCAAAAAACAAATCACCACCTTGCTGATCAATCTCTATAATTTTTCTTAAAATAGCGCCTGTACTTGCTGTTGAGATTCGTCCATATTCAGATTGAATTTCATCTTTACCTTCTTCTGTAGCAAATTGCAACACTTTTCTAAAGTCTTTTAAATCTAACAATGGTAATTTATGATCATCACAATATTTAAAAATAATAGATACAATTCCACTTTGAGTATCCGATAAATCTAAAATACGAGAAAGCAATACTGGACCAAATTCAGAAACGGTGGCTCGTAACCGAACTCCATTTTGTTCAGAAATAGTCAATATTTCAACAGGAAATTTTTTAGCATCAAAAGGCAATCCAATAGCAGCATGCCGTTCGTCAATTTTTGGATGTCCTGGACTTGGTTTAGCCAAACCACTTAAATCACCTTTAATATCCATTAACAATACCGGAATGCCTTTTTCTGAAAGATTTTCAGCCATTACCTGCAAAGATTTGGTTTTCCCGGTTCCAGTGGCTCCAGCAATTAATCCGTGTCTGTTTAAGGTTTTTAAAGGAACTTTAACAAAAGCATCTTTAACAGTTTCACCATCTAACATTGCTGAACCAAATACTAAATAATCACCTTTTGTTTTATAGCCTTCAGTTATATGATCAAAAAACACTTGCTTTCTATCCATTCTTGATATTTTCAATAAAAATAACACATATAAATCAATTTAAAAATTTGAACAGAAATTAAGTTGAAAAAACGCTATATTGTTAGTTATGACTATATTTGCAGCATGATTGATAAAAACACACAACAACTAATAAACAAGGGTGAAATGCTTCCACTAATGGAAGAATTCTATACAATTCAGGGTGAAGGATTCCATACAGGTAAAGCTGCATATTTTATTAGAATAGGTGGTTGTGATGTTGGTTGTCATTGGTGCGATGTAAAAGAAAGTTGGAATGCAGATTTGCATCCACCAACAATTACAGATACTATTGTTAACAATGCAAAAAGCAATGCTAATACTGTTGTTGTTACAGGAGGAGAACCTTCCATGTGGAATTTAGATTATATTACGAATGCACTTCAAAACGCAAATTTAAAAACACATATTGAAACTTCAGGTGCATATAAGTTAACTGGAAAATGGGATTGGATTTGCTTATCACCAAAAAAAACAAAATTACCTTTAGAAGATATTTATATTAAGGCACAAGAACTAAAAATGATTGTTTTTAATAAAAACGATTTTAAATTTGCTGAAGAACAGGCGGCTAAAGTTTC
>JADWMI010000533.1:0-971 GCA_015767395.1 Bacteroidota bacterium
ATGAAATAGATTATGTGCGTGTTTTTCAAAAAGCACCTTAATTATAAAAAAAAGGAGAAGCCGAAAACCTTTAACAGAGTAGGCATTATTTAAAACTTTATTATCATGAAAAAAATTACATTATTAATCGTTTTATTAACTACTGCCTTTAGTTTTGGGCAAAATTTGCTTACCAATGGCGATTTTGAATCTACAGAAACTGGATCTATGCCAGCGCCATGGGCAGGATATGCTAACCAAGTTGTTGTTGATGCAATATCCGGTTCACAGGCAGGTAATAATAATAACGGAGATTCTTCAACTTTACAAGTTTTTACTGTTACGCCAGGTGAAACGTATAATGCAACTTTTGATTATAGATGGGTTTCAGGATCTGGAGGATATGCGTTAACAGCAAATATTAAAGATGGTGCAACAGGAGGAAGTAGTTTAGGCACTTTCATTTGCTCAACGACACCTGATGTTTGGCATACAGATGGTCTTATTAATTTCACTGTTCCAACGGGTGTAACTCAAGCAAGAATTATTTTCTGGAAGCCTAATGGAAATAGACCTTTTAGAATGGATAATGTTAGTGTTACTATTGACGCAACTGCATCTATAGAAGACCTGCAAAAATTTAATTTTTCTTACTATCCAAACCCTGCAAAGGACAATTTAAGATTGTCTTCTGCAAAACCAATAGAGAATGTACAGTTGTACAATATTTTAGGGCAACAGGTACTAAATAAAGATGTTAACGAAAGCAAACCAAATATTAATGTTTCTAACCTTTCAAAAGGTGTTTACATTATGAAAGTGAAAATTGAAGATTCCGTAGGGTCTTTTAAATTTATTAAAGAATAGTTATTCTTAGAATTTTAATTTATTAAATGTGGTTAAAACCATCAAAATTTAAGGTGGTTTTAACCTCATTTTATCAAGAACAATATATTTAATTAAATCTTGCAATTGGATCAAATGGAAGTGAC
>JADWMI010000533.1:981-2055 GCA_015767395.1 Bacteroidota bacterium
CTCAACGAGTCTATTTTCTTAAAAATATAAAATAAATTATGTACGTTCTTTTCAAAAAATATATGAATACCAAGCCAAACCAAATGATCAAATCTTTTCCCTTGAAAAAAAAACACACTTTATATTTTGTTTTAATTTTATGTTGTTTTGTTAATTGCAAAAACAATCCATCCAATAAAACAGGTCAAGCTGAGAAATCTTTTATAAAGAAACCCAATATTGTCCTAATTTATGTAGATGACTTGGGCTATGGAGACGTAGGAAGTTATGGTGCAATTGGTGTAAAAACACCAAATGTTGATATGTTAGCTGAAAACGGTCTACTATTTACAGATGCGCATAGTTCTGCCGCTACATGCACCCCCTCTCGTTATTCTTTATTAACGGGACAATACGCTTTTAGAAATAATGCAGCAATTTTACCCGGAGATGCACCGCTATTAATTCGTCCTGGTACACCTACCCTACCAAGTATGCTTCAAACAGCAGGGTATAAAACAGCTATTGTTGGAAAATGGCATTTAGGTTTAGGAGATGGTGACATTAACTGGAATACTTCCATTAAACCCGGTCCTAATGAAATAGGCTTTGATTATAGTTTTTTAATTCCGGCAACAGGAGATAGAGTTCCCTGTGTATATCTTGAAAACGACATGGTTGTTGGTTTAGATCCAAACGATCCTATTTCAGTGAGTTATAAAAAAAGAATTGCAAATGAACCAACTGGAATTTTAAATCCAGCATTGATACAAATGAAAGCTGATCCACAACACAGCCAAGCCATCGTAAATGGTGTAAGCCGCATAGGTTATATGACTGGCGGCGAAAAAGCATTGTGGGTTGATGAGGATTTCCCTATGATATTGACTTCAAAAGCCAAATCATTTATTGAAGAAAACAAAAAAGATCCTTTCTTTTTGTTTTTCTCTTTTCACGACATTCATGTACCTAGAGTTCCAAACAAACAATTTATAGGAAAAAGCACCATGGGACCCCGTGGCGATGCCATTGCACAAATGGATTGGTGTACTGGTGAAATTTTAAAAACATTGAAGACCAATGGACTTTCAGAAA
>JADWMI010000036.1:0-10780 GCA_015767395.1 Bacteroidota bacterium
GTAGCGTGATGCAGAATTGAACTGCAGACCTCCGGGTTATGAATCCGACGCTCTAACCAACTGAGCTACCACGCCATTTATGAAGGGTGCAAATATAAAAATAAAATTTCTGTTGGTACAACTTTATTTTGCTTATTTTTTTAATAATTTTAATTTTTTTTAAAAAGAATAATTCTATATATTGCCCCTTTAAAAATTAGAGATGTCTGCAAAAATAAAATTTGAAATAGAATTCCCAATACACGCTACACCACGTATGTTATATCAATATTTTGGAACCCCTTCTGGACTTTCAGAATGGTTTGCGGACAATGTGAATTCACGAGGAGAAGTGTATACGTTTATTTGGGACGGTTCTGAAGAGCAAGCGAAAGTATTACAAGAAAGACCTGAAGAAAAAATAAAATTTAAATGGTTAGAGGATGAAGACCCTAAATCTTATTTTGAATTTAGACTTGAAATTGATGATATAACAAAAGATGTTTCTTTAATAGTTACAGATTTTGCTGAAGAGGATGAAATTGAAGAGGCTAAAATGTTTTGGCAAAATCAAATAGATGAACTTAAGCATACAATTGGAGCTTAATTATTAGTATAAAACAGTTATATAACCTTGAAGCGATTCAAGGTTTTTTTATGTAATTTTGTGATTGAAAAATTAAAGATGATAAATTTAAACGGCCAAATAGTAAGTGAATCTGAGAAAATATTTAATGCAAATAACAGGGCATTAAAATACGGTGATGCGCTGTTTGAGACGGTTAAAGTAGAAAATTTGAACATTCAATATTTAGAAGATCATTATTTTAGATTAATGGCTTCTATGAGAATGTTAAGAATGGAGATTCCAATGAATTTTACTATGGAATTTTTTGAAAATGAACTTCAAAAGACAGTTGAGGCTAACGATTTAAAAAGTGCTAGATTAAGAATTACTGTTTTTAGAAAAGATGGAGGTTTCTATAATCCTGCTACTAACCAAATCGATTTTGTTATTGAAGCCTCCGTTTTAAAAAATGAAATTAAGGAGAATTATACGTTGGATTTGTTCAAAGATTACTTTATTTATTCGGGATTATTGTCGACCGTTAAAACGACCAATAAATTAACCAATGTTTTAGCGAGTATTTATGCTTCAGAAAATAATTTGGACAATTGTATTTTATTAAATGAAAAAAAACATGTAGTTGAAGCCATCAATGGAAATGTTTTTTTAGTAAAAGGAGCAACGATTAAAACACCTTCAATTGGCGAGGGTTGTGTAAAAGGGATTGTTAGAAAGAAAATAATTGAAATACTTTTGAAGCACAAAGAATATACTATTGAAGAAACTGAAATCTCTCCATTCGAAATCCAAAAAGCTGATGAAATTTTTATAACCAATGCCATTGTTGGAATTCAACCAGTGACATCATATAGAAAAAGCAATTTTAAAACAACAATAACTCAAGAAATTGCAGAGGCGTTGAAAATATTAATTTAAAGCAGGGTCTTCAGGGGCATTTGCCCAAATTTGGTAGTCTCCTCCAATTTCTAATAATTGCTTTCTCCAAAATTCATCGCTGTCAATTGAAAATAAATCCAAAAAATTATTTTCAATAACAATCCAGCTCGATTCTTTCATTTCAATATTTAATTGCTCTTCTGACCAACCTGAATAACCAAGAAAAAAACGAATATCAGTATTGTTTATTTTGTTATTTTGTAATAGCGTAGTTAATGTATCAAAATTACCACCCCAATATACATCATCTGAAATATGTATACTGTCAGGAATCAAGTTTGGTAATTTATGAATAAAATAAAGGTTTTCTTGTTCAACAGGACCGCCGTTATAAATAACAAAGTCACAATTAATTTCAGGAATCAAATCACTTAAAATAAAATCTGTTGGTTTGTTTAAAATAAAACCAATGCTTCCTTCTTCATTATGTTCTGTTAAGTAAATTACTGATCGGTTAAATGATTTATCATTTAATATGGAAGGTTCAGCAATTAATAGTTTTCCTTTTGATGGATTTGTCTTTAACATAATCTTTCATTTGTTTAAATATAATAAAATTATGGTATAAAAAAAACTCTCTAAATTTTTAGAGAGTTTTAAGTAATAAGATATAAGCTTATGTATTAGTTTACAGCTTCGCTAAATCCAGCTCCTGCTTTAAACTTAACTACATTCTTAGCTGCAATATCAATAGCTTTTCCAGTTTGAGGGTTT
Source organism: Bacteroidota bacterium (assembly GCA_015767395.1). The sequence goes on from JADWMI010000036.1 coordinate 2,219, forward strand.
CTTCCTGTTCTAGCTGCTCTTTTAGAGATAGACCAAGTTCCCCAACCTACTAATGCTACTTTTCCACCACCTTTAAGTGTTTTAGTTACATTGTCTGTTAATGATTCTAGAGCTGCTTTTGCTGCCGCTTTTGAAATGCCAGCATCAGCTGCCATAGCATCAATTAATTCTGATTTGTTCATAATTAAAATCTTAATTTTTTTGGTTAAACATTTTTTTTTGCGCTTAATAGCTTAACAAAATTAGACGGAATAAGGGGTTGTGCAAGTTTTTACTATAAAATCTACTGATTTTGTTGATAAAATACATTAAATGTTAATAACGTTAGCTTTATTTTATGAAAAAAGGCTGTAACCCTCTTAAAATATAGGTTTATTGAACCTTGGCATTGTCTTTAAAATCAAAACCGTTTAATAAACTTTTGCTATCCATTTTTCTTTTACCTGATAATTGCAAACTTTCAATGTTTATAAAACCATTGCTTACCGCTATTTTAATTTCACTTTTAGTAGTAATTAGCTTTCCTATATTATAATTATGATTTGTAATCTCTTTTTTTACATCATAAATTTTCAACTTAATTTCATTACCGTTATTAATTAATGTAGTCCAAGCAGCCGGATACGGATTTAAACCACGTATTAAGTTGTAAATATTGGATAAAGAGTCTTCCCAGTTAATTTTGCAAGTATCATTAAATATTTTTGGCGCTGCTTTTTCCTCAATTTCCAGTTGTTTAAAGGTTTTGACTTCATCGTCCTTAATTAACTGAACCGTTTTTACGACTAAATTACTTCCAACTTCCATTAAGGTATCGTGTAACCCTCCTAAAGTTTCATTATCTCCAATTAAAACTTCTTCTTGTAAAATAACATTTCCAGTATCAATTTTCTCATCTATAAAAAAAGTTGAAACACCAGTTTTTGTTTCACCATTTATGATTGCCCAATTTATTGGGGCTGCACCTCTATATTCTGGTAAAAGAGAAGCATGTAAATTAAAGGTTCCAAATTCAGGCATTTGCCATACTATTTTTGGTAACATTCTAAATGCAACTACAATTTGTAAATTGGCCTTTAAGCTTTGAAGCGCTGTTAAAAATTCTTCGTTTTTTAAATTTAAAGGTTGTAAAATCGTTAAGTTATTTTCAACAGCATACTTTTTAACCGCAGATTGAGATAATTTACGACCTCTTCCAGCAGGTTTGTCAGGAGCGGTAATTACACCAACTACGTTAAATTTTGCTTTTATTAAGGCGTCTAAAGTAGCAACAGCAAATTCAGGTGTGCCCATAAATACAATTCTCAAATCTCTCATTTAAAATGAAGTTTAAATTTATTTTGCGAAGTTATTGTTATTTTATTTTTTTCTAACAGTATTTTCAATGAATTTAATAGTTCCTTTTCAGAAAAACTTAAAATAGTTGAGAGTTCTTTGGAAGATAGTGGTTGCTTTTTTAAGGCTTCTAAAATTTGAGTTACAACAACTTTAATATCGTTTGGTTTAGAGGCTTTGCTTACGCAAACATCACATTTGCCACAAGGCGTCGTACTAGTTTCATCGAAATAAGCGAGTAATTGAACGGATCTACAAATCTTGTTGTTTTCAATAAAAGAAATAACCGACTTTAATTTTTCATGCTTTAAATTATTTTGCCTTTCAATATTTTTTGAAATACGATTTATAGTGTATTCATCCTCTCTAATAACTAAAAAAGTTAGTTTAGAAGTGGTATCAGCATATGAATAATTAAGGATTCCTAGCGAATGCAACTCTTTTAAATTTTCAATAACATCCTTTTTTTTGATGTTTAATTTTTTAGCAATTATTAATTCATTGATAATAGTAAAATGCTCAAAAATTCCGCCATAACTTCTTAAAATGAGTTGAATCAAATTGGTTTTTGAAGTGTTGTCTTCTAAATAGTTAAACAGCTTTTGGTTGCTAATTAAAAATTTAAGGGAAGATTTTTTATTGTAATTCTCATCCAATAAAATAATATTTTCTCGTTCTAATACTTTTATAGCATTGTAAGTTTGTAATATGTTGAGTTGGTATTTAGCGCAAAATTCTTGCAATGAAAAATTGAAAGAGCTAAGGGGTAGTTCACCTAATGAAATAGCATGAAACTGATTCAAATTAAAATAAATGCGCTTAATAAACTTTGTTGAGGCAAGGTTGGAATTAAACTTGGTTTCTGTTTCAAATAGACTCGATTTATTGGATAATAATAAAGAGTATGAATCTTTTCCGTCTCTACCTGCTCTTCCTGATTCTTGAATAAAATTTTCTAAACTATTGGGAATATTAATATGAATAACAGCCCTCACATTGGCTTTGTCAATTCCCATTCCAAAAGCATTGGTTGCTACCATAACAGGGGTTTTGTCGCTCATCCAATTGCTAAATGCTTCATTTTTTTCATTAGTAGACAAACCGCCATGGTAAAAGCTACTTTTAAAATTATTACGCTTTAAAAAATCACTTACCTCTTTTGTTTGTTTTCGGTTGTTAGTGTAAACAATAACACTTTCGTTTAGTTTATTTAATATTTGAAGTAATTTTCCATATATATCTTCAGTAGTGATTACATGAAATGCTAAATTTTTCCTTTGAAATGATTTTTTAAAAATGGTGGCGTTTTCAATTTCTAAATTGTGCTGAATATCGTCCAATACTTTTTGAGTAGCTGTAGCTGTTAAAGCAATAGTTGTTGCTTCTGGCTGTAATTCTTTAAGTATTTTTAATTCAAGATATGAAGGTCTAAAATCATGTCCCCATTCAGATATGCAATGGGCTTCATCAATTGCAATAAGCGAAACGTTTAATTGTTTAATTTTATCTTGAATAAATTTTGATTGTAATTTTTCAGGTGAAAGATATAAAAATTGAATGCCTCCAAACTGGAGATTGTCAAAAGCAACCACTATTTCATCTTGTGATAATTGAGATGTTAAGGCAATGGCTTTGATGTTTTTTTCTTTTAAACTGTTTACTTGGTCTTTAATTAAAGCAATTAGGGGCGAAATCACAATACAAACACCTTCTAAAAGTAGCGCAGGAACTTGATAGCAAATTGATTTTCCACCACTTGTTGGCAATAGAACTACTGTGTCTTCACCCTTTAATACTGTATTTATAATGGCTTCTTGGGGATCTCTAAATTGTGAATGTTGCCAATATTTTATAAGTATTTCTTGAGGTGTTTCCATTATTTTATTGATGCTAAAATAAAATCAACGCGCTCTTCAACGGTTCCTGTTGGTACTTCTATAATAAGGTAACCTAATTTTTTGTAGGCATTCTCTAGATGGTTATGTATCGCTAGGGCTTGCTCAAAATTTTCATATCGCTCATTGTCAGAAATGTAAATTTCTTCCCAGGGAGGCATTAAAAAAATATACTGATAACGGTAAAATTTGCTTTTTTGAATATAGGTATCCGGATAATCTACACCAATGTAATTCATATAGGAATGAACATCAGGTATGCCACGGTCGAAAAATGCCATTTCACTGTTTTTTTGCTCTGTTTCAATGTACTGATTGATGCGTCCTTCTAATAGTAATTCACTAAACAATAACGGTTTTGTTAAAAATAATTGTTCTATTCCATTTTCACGAGCGTTTAAAGTTACAGCTCTTGAAATTTCAGGAATACACATAAAATTTCGTTTAGCTAAGGCTTCAATTACAGTAGATTTACCTGTGCCGGGGCCACCCGTGATCACAATTTTTGTTTGCATTTCACAAAAATAACTTATTAGCTAAATTTAACTAAAAATAATCTTGTAATTTTGTCATTTAATATTAACAAAATTTTTGTGTTTTTTTGATGCAAAGACCTACAAACAAGCAAAAGATGAGTGATAGAGAAGAATTTTATAAAAAACTAAAGTCAAAATTAAATGAAAACACCACCTTTCCTTCAAAATATCTCTATAAATTTATTGTTCCAACCGATGAAATTAGAATAAAGCAAGTTGAGGATTTGTTTGATTATGAAGGGGCTGTAATAAATAAAAAAGCATCAAAAACAGGAAAATTTACAAGTGTTTCTATCCATATTATTATGAAAAGCGCCGATGCTGTTATAGAAAAATACCTTACTGCAGAAAAAATTGAAGGTATTATTTCTTTGTGATACTTTTAACATCATTTCCTAAAAATAAAAAATAAATTGCAGCGTTTAAATTATCATTGAACATTAATTTTTTAAAGCCAAATTGTTAACTTATGAAGTTGAAATATTTATTAATTCTTGTGCTTTTTATAGCTCTAAAAACATATTCACAAGATTCAAGTAATGTATTATTTAAAATAGATAATGAGCCTTATTATTCAAGTGAGTTTTTGGCAGTGTATAAGAAAAATCTAAACATAGTTTCAGATACAGAGGATAATACTATTGAAAAATATCTGCAAATGTTTGTAGATTATAAACTAAAAGTTAAAAGTGCAAAAGCCATTGGTTTAGATACTGTTAAAAGTTATAAAAGCGAACTGGAACAGTATAAAAAAGCCCTTGTTTTACCTTATTTAAAAGATGAAAACGTAACCAATAAATTGGTAAAAGAAGCATACGATAGACTTATCAAAGAAGTAAATGTCAGTCATATTCTAATTTTTTTAAAGCCAGAAGCTACTCCTGCCGATACTTTAGCTGCATATAATGAGTTGTTAGCAGCTCGTAAATTAATTATTGAGGGTAGCCCTTTTTCGGATATAGCAAAGAAATATTCTAAAGACCCTTCTGTGAAGGAAAATGGAGGTGAAATTGGTTATTTTACAGCTTTACAAATGGTATATCCTTTTGAAAATATGGCGTATGCCACACCCTTAGGTGAAGTATCGATGCCATTTAGAACAAAATTTGGATTCCATATTTTAAAAGTAAATGATATAAGAAATTCTGAAGGTGAAGTAGAAGTTGCTCATATTATGCTCAAAAATAATACGGATGCAACAGCAAAAAAAATGGATTCAATTTATAAATTGATAGAAAGTAATCCATCTGATTTTGAAAAATTAGCAAAAAACCTTTCTGAAGACAATGCAAGTGCTCCAAATGGTGGCCGGTTGAAAAAATTTAATTCGGGACAAATGATAAATGCTTTTTCTGATGTTGCATTTTCATTGCAAACAATTGGAGAAATTTCTAAACCATTCCATACACCTTATGGTTGGCATATTATTAAGCTTATAAATAAATATCCAATTGAAGATTTTGAGGCTCTTGAATCAAAATTACTAAGCCAGGTTGAAAATGATGATCGATCAAATTTAATTGGGAAATCTGTGATAGAACGTTTGTTTAAAGAGTATAATATTGTTGTTTCTAAGGATGCCTTAAATCAGTTCAATGAAGGTGATTGGAAGAATTCCCCAGAAAACTTTCAACAAATATTGATAAAAATACAAGAGAAGGATATATATCAAAATAAGTTCATTCAATTTTTGAACAAGGGAAATAATCAATCTATAAGTGCTGCCTTTAAGGTTTTTAAAGAAACGGAAGTTTTAAATTATTATAAAGAAAACATTGAATTTAATAATGCTGAATTCGCCGCTACTTATAAAGAATTTGAAGAGGGCTTGTTGTTGTTTGAAATGTTGGAAAAACAAGTTTGGGAAAAATCTAAAGATAGCATTGGTTTGATTAATTATTTTGAATCAAATAAATCTACACAATATGTTGGGAAAGATTTGAACAATAATAAAGGGCAAATTATTTCTGATTATCAAAATTATTTGGAAAAAATGTGGGTAAAAGAGCTGCATCAAAAATATAAAGTTGAATTTATAGAAAATGAGAAAAAGCATATATTAAAAACAAAATTTAACTGATGAGATATGCCTATTTAATTATATTATTTTTGTTGTTATTGCAATCTTGTGATTATTTTACAATTAAGGACGCATCTAAAGTTGCAGTAGCTCGTGTAAATGAAACCTATTTGTATAAAGGTGATTTAGAAAATATTGTGTCAATTGGTACATCATCTCAGGATAGTATTTTAATTACAACCAATTATATTAATAACTGGGCTGAACAACAGTTATTACTCTCTAAAGCACAGTTGAATTTAGAAAATAAAACAGATCAATTTGAAAGTCTGGTAAGAAAATACAGACAAGATTTATATATAAATTCCTATAAAGAAGCAGTTGTTTTGGAGTATTTAAATACGGAGATAAACGATGAAGATATAGAAAAGTTTTACCAAGAAAACGGTGAGAATTTTAAGATAAACGAAGAGCTGTTAAAGCTGAAATACATTAAAATTGGAAAGGATATATATGATAAGAAAATGTTGATAAAGCTTTTTAAATCATCCAAAAAAGAAGATTTATTAGCGTTACAATCAAACGAGCTGTCATTAATATCTCACCACTTAAATGATTCAATTTGGATAAAATATAGTGACTTTTTAAATGAAGTTTCGTTGTTTAAAACTGTTAGTCGGAATGAGATATTAAAAAAAGGTGTTTTTATTCAAAAAGAAGATTCATTAAGCTTATATTTGGTGGCTATAAAAGAGGTGTTGAAAAGAAATGAAATTGCTCCAAAAAGCTACATTACACCTACCATAAAGCAAATGATTTTACATCAAAGAAAATTATTATTATTAAGAAATATAGAAGAAACATTAATAGATGATGCAAGAAAAAACCAAGAATTTGAAATATATTAAAACCAAGAATAGTATACTTATAGCATTTCTTTTGTTTTTTATTGGGCTTAATGCTCAAAAAAAAGAAATTGGAAGTACCATGTCTGAAACGGTAAAAGTTAAAGATACTACAATAGTTGAAGTTAAAGAAGAGGTTAAACCAAGTGTGGTTGTCAGTAATTCTAACCGTGTTAAAATTGATGGTGTAGCTGTTGTTATTGGTGATAACATTGTTTTAAATTCAGATATAGAAAAGTTTAAAAAAGAATTAGAACAACGAATGGAGGGCGATTTGACAATTTCAGATTGTGAAATTTTAGAAGAAATAATGACACAAAAATTAATTGCTCATATGGCCGTAATTGATAGTGTTGATGTTTCGGAAGCCGAAATTAATGAAGAGGTGGATCGTAATATTAGTTATTTTACACAGCAACTTGGTTCTATGGATAAAGTTGTGGCGATGTACGGTTTTAATGATGAAGAGGATTTAAAAAAGGAATTGTACGGAATTCAAAAAGAACAATTACTAATTCGTAAAGAAAGCGCTAGTATTACTGAAAATATTGATGTAACCCCAGAGGAGGTTAGAACTTATTTCAAAAATTTAGAAGTTGATAACAACTTACCTGAATTTAGTACGGAAATTGAATTGGCTCAGATTGTGAAAACAATGAAACCGTCTGAAGAAGAAATAGACCGGATAATTGCTAAATTAACAGATATTAAAAAAGAAGTTGATGAAGGTTTTAGTTTTAGATTAAAAGCCATCATTCATTCTGATGATCCTGCGGTATCTGGAAATGGGCCTGGTTCTGGTGGTAAGTACACAATTACACGTCAAAGTGGTTTTATAAAAGAATTTAAAGAGGTTGCTTTTAGTTTGGATGAAGGGCAAGTATCTGAGCCTTTTAAATCTGGTTTTGGTTATCACATTATTAAGGTAGATAAAATTAAAGGACAAGAGCGTGATGTGAGTCATGTTTTAATTACACCTGAAATTAGTCCTAGTGAGATGAAAGCAGCTGAAGATGAATTGAAAAAAGTACGCGAACAAATATTAAGTGGTGAAATTACTTTTGAAGAAGCTGTTGTAAAACATTCAGACGATAAGGATACTAGGATGAATGGAGGCGTTATTTTAAACCCAGAATCCAACGATACAAAATTTGATTTAACACGTATGGATCCACAATTGTATAACCGTGTTAGCAGTTTAAAACCAACGGAGATTACAGAACCTTTTTATGAAGAGGTTAGAGGTGGTGATAAAATGTTTAAAATGATCATTGTTAAGAATAAGATAGAAGCACATACTGCCGATTTTTCTAAAGATTATGAAAAAATTCAGCAACTTACTTTACAAAAAAAGAAAGAAGAAACTGTTGAAAAATGGGCTAAAGAGAAACTCTTAGATACCTATATTAAAATTAACAGTGACTATAAAAAATGTGACTTTCAAAAAAACTGGAAAAAGATTAATTAATTATGTCTGATGTTGCAGCTTTAAAATTATTAGTTGAAAAACACCAAGCTTTAAAAAAAGAAATTGGAAAAGTAATTATTGGCCAAAATAAGGCCGTAGAACATATTTTACTTTCTATTTTTAGTGGAGGTCATTCCTTATTAATTGGGGTGCCAGGGTTGGCTAAAACACTAATGGTTCATACCATCGCTTCAACCTTAGGGCTGGATTTTAAAAGAATTCAGTTTACACCAGATTTAATGCCTTCTGATATTTTAGGAAGTGAAATATTGGATGAAAACAATCAGTTTAAATTTATCAAAGGCCCTGTTTTCAGTAATATTATACTGGCCGATGAAATAAACCGTACACCTCCAAAAACGCAAGCAGCATTGTTAGAGGCTATGCAAGAACGTACCGTTAC
>JADWMI010000036.1:10880-13106 GCA_015767395.1 Bacteroidota bacterium
TCTCAAAATTTAATTTTAGCAGCAAAAGCAAATGCAGCTGTAAATGGAAAATATTCACCAGATATTGAAGATGTTCAGGTAGTGGCTTACGCTATTTTAAAACATAGAATTGTGAAAAATTACAAGGCCGAAGCTGAAGGAATTACTGAAAAGAAGATTATTGAATCTTTATTCTAATTCAGTTGCTTTACTTTCAAAAAAACTAAACATATTTCCACCATATTTTTTCTGGTAACTTAAATATTGGTTTTCTTTAAAATTAGTATGTTTTGAATGTTCTACAATTAATACACCATCTTCAGCAAGGAGGTTATTTTCAAAAACCAATGAAACAATTTTCTCGAATTTTTCTAATTCAAAATCATAAGGTGGATCTGCAAAAATAACATCGAATTTAGAGGTGCTTTTTTCTAAAAATTTAAATACATCACTTTTATAGCTGTTTATATTTGCTTCCAATTGTTTTGAAGTGGTGTTAATAAACTTTACACACCCAAAGTGATCATCAACAGCTGTAATGTTTTCTGTACCTCTTGAAGCAAATTCATAACTAATATTTCCTGTTCCAGAGAATAAATCTAATACTGAAATATCGTGTAAATAATATAAATTATTTAAGATATTGAACAATGCTTCTTTTGCCATATCAGTTGTTGGTCTAACTGGTAAGTTTTTAGGAGCTTGTAATCGTTTGCTTTTATGTTTTCCAGAAATTATACGCATTATAGTTGATTTAGCAGCGTAAAGTTAGAATGCGCTGGAATGGTTTCTTTTAAAAATGAAGAAAATTGAGATGGCTTGTAAAACTCAATATTTCGAATGTATTGAAATAAGATACCGTATAAATCCGATTCTTTCTCAATATTACCCATTAAAACTAATTTTAATTCTTCAGGGTTTAGATTTAATTGTTCTGCAGTAAAAAGGATATAGTAAATGAAATCTTCCTTGGTTTTAAAATTAAAACAATTAAATAATGTTATTTTTTTATTGATCAATACTACAAGTTCAAAGTTGTTTTTTGAGACATTCACAAAACAAAGGTCTTGATCAACGTTTTTAAACTCACTCAATAATTTTTCCATTAAAACGGTTGAAGAGTGTTTGTACTCAAATGTACCATAGCAATCTATTAAAAAATTATTGATGTTTACAAAGGGTATATACACGTTTACAATTTCAGAATTTTGAAGTTGCTCAAATGTGATATAATCGTTTTCTAAAACTTTAACTGAATACTGAAGGTATTGTGCTAAATTTTCTTTTTCAAAAAAGGGTAGTGGTACCTGACTTACTAAATTATTGAAATGAGAAACACTTACCGAATGATATTTTAATTTTAACAACTCTTCTTGTTCAAAAAGCTGTTGAACCATTTCTAAATGTTGAAATGGGGTGTTGCTACTATTTTTGAATTCATAAATGGCCAAAGCACCAATTTCTTGTTGAGCCTTGTTATAAATACAAAAAGAAAATCCATCCAAACTGAGTTGGATGGATAAATGATTTTCTTCTAGATTTTTATAATCTATTAGATTATTTGTCTTCTTGGTTCTCTCTGTTATCATATGATGGTGGCCAGTTACCGTCTTCACTAACTTCTCCTAATGATCCGACTCTAATATATTCACCTCTAATTTCTTCACCTCCAATAGCTTCTTTTTCTTGCTTTACAAGGTTCATGTCCATCCCTTTTAAAATTACAGCTTTATCAACCTTTACTTCAAAAACCGGAGCTTTTAATCCTGCTACTTTTTCAATTTCTCCCAATTCAATTTTAAATTCTAGGTCTGTATCAGGAATAGTCATCATGTTTTGGTAATCTAGACCTGCAAATAGTACTTTTACTGGTTCATATCCAATTGTATCAACAACTCTGATTTCAATTTCTTTAGTAATACCACCACCAACATTTATAGTTTTAGGTTCGTTTCTAGTTTGTGTTAAAGCAAATTGAGCGGTGTCAATAAACTTAATTAAATTTTCACCATTTGAAGTGTAAGAACCAGTTACTTTTTTGTGAGCAACTTCAGCGTCACGAATCATTTTAAGTTGGCTAATTACTTTTGAATATTTAGCTACTTTTTCTTTGTTAAATTTGATTGGTTTTCTTATTTCAAAATTGATATTGTAAACCAATACTGCGGCTAAAGAAATCAGTATAATTGAAATTATCCAGTGAAATTTTTTAGGAATGAAATTCACTACTGCATATGCTATTAAACC
>JADWMI010000036.1:13116-14522 GCA_015767395.1 Bacteroidota bacterium
TAATGAGAAAAACTTTTAAGCATAAATCAATTTGTATATTTGAATTTTATTTGACATATGATTAAAACTGCCCCTGAATTTTATAATTGTTTAATTAAAAAGTTCCCTTTTGAGCCGACAAATTCTCAAGATATACTTCTAACAAAATTATCCGACTTTATTTTTGATGAAAATAAAAATGGTTTGTTTTTGATTAAAGGTTTTGCTGGTACAGGTAAAACAACTACAATTAGTACTGTAGTAAATAATTTATGGCATATTGGCAAAAAAGCTGTTTTGCTAGCCCCAACTGGTAGGGCAGCAAAAGTGATTTCAGGATATTCCAAAAAACAAGCTTTTACCATTCATAAAAAAATATATTTTCCTAAAAAAAATAAAGGAGGCGGGGTAGATTTTACCTTGCAAACGAATAAACACACAGATACCCTGTTTATTATTGATGAGGCATCAATGATTCCAGATAGTGCTAACAATGCCAAATTATTTGACAATGGTTCTTTGTTAGATGATTTAATGTCGTATGTGTATTCAGGACTTCATTGTAAAATTATTTTTATTGGAGATAAAGCACAATTGCCACCTGTGAAATTGGATATTAGTCCTGCTTTAGATGCAAATAAACTTGAATTGAATTATGATAAAGATGTTACAGAACATGAATTGAGTGAGGTAATGCGTCAGCATGAAAATTCAGGAATATTGGTTAATGCAACAGATTTACGATTGATTATTGCCCATCAAGGTGTTGATACTTTTCAATTTCAATTGGATTTCCCAGATTTGATAAGATTGGTTGATGGTTATGATATTGAAGATGCCATAAATTCAGCTTACGATAATATTGGAGTGGAGGATACCGCCTTTATTGTGCGTTCTAACAAACGTGCAAATCAATACAATCAGCAAATTAGAAGTAAAATTAGAGGGCAGGAGAACGAAATTTCCACGGGTGATTTTGTAATGGTTGTAAAAAACAATTATTTCTGGTTAAAAGAGTCTAGTGAAGCAGGTTTTATCGCCAATGGTGATATTTGTGAAATTCTTGAGATTAAGAAAATTAAAGATTTATACGGTTTTCGATTTGCTGAAGTAACCGTAAGAATGATAGATTATCCCAATCAGAAACCATTTGAAACAGTATTATTATTGGATACCCTTACTTCTGAATCTCCGTCATTGACTTATGAAGAATCCAATAGATTGTATCAAGAAGTTGGAAAAGATTTTGCCCATGAAAAATCAAAATACAAGCAATTACTGGGGATAAAGGCTAATAGCTATTTCAATGCTTTGCAGGTTAAGTTTTCTTACGCGGTTACTTGCCATAAGTCACAAGGAGGGCAATGGAAAACAGTATTTATTGAGCAGCCATATTTACCTGATGGTCAAAACGTTGAATATTTAAG
>JADWMI010000534.1 GCA_015767395.1 Bacteroidota bacterium
TCGCCTGTTCTTTAAATTCGGGAAGTTCTAATAAAGAAATAACTTATATCCTTATTTCAGGGTTTTTTGTTGAATTTCTTCGAATAACTTCATCTAACAAGTCTTTAAAAAAAGCCAACAATCAGGAGGATATTTAAGAGGGATAAATTCATTTTTGATAAATATCAGATAGAAATAATTTATGATGCGAAATAATTTGGAGGTGAATTTTGAACAGGTCCTTGAGGATAACAAGAATAAGATATTTAGGATTTGCAGAATATATGCTACCCATCCGTTAGAGCCTCAAAACCTTTTTCAAGAAGTGATATTCCAAATTTGGAAATCTCTTGATCGCTTCAAAGGGAAATCATCTATCAATACTTGGGTGTATAAAATTACAATTAATGTTTGTTTACGTTCTAAAATGAAATTAGACAAGAGCAATCATAAAACAGACCGATTTGAATCTATTCATTTTACGCCAGTAGAAAAAGAAATTGATGTTTCTGAACAAGAAAAATTCAACTATTTAAAACAGTGCATTGCTACTTTAAATGAGCGCGATACTTCACTTATTGTGCTTTATTTGGATGATTTATCATATAAAGAGATTGCACTAATTACAGGTTTATCAGAAAATCATATTGCAGTAAAAATGAAAAGAATAAGAAAAAAATTGTTCGAATGTATTGAACCAAAAATAAAATAAAATGTTAGAACAAGAATTAAAAAATATCTGGAATAATTCGTCTCAAACAGCGCATATCTCAATTGAGACATCTCAGCTGTTAAATGAGTTAAATGCTAAAATGACTAATATCGAAAAAGTAATTAGAATTAGAGATATAAGAGAGATTGCTGCCTCGGTAATTGGGATATTAATTTTCATGTACTTACTTTATGAAATTCCTTTTCCACTTACCAAAATCGGATGTGTTTTAAGTATACTATGGTTTTGCTACCTCATTTTTAAATTAAAGAAGAACAAGAAACAGAAGCAACCCATTGATATGGATTTGTCTTTAAGTCAACAGCTGGACACCCAAAAAGCAAACATGCTGAAAGAAGCCAAGCTATTGAATACGGTATTGTATTGGTATGTATTACCTCCTTTTATTGCTAATGTTTTGTTTATTTGGGGTTTTGGTAACCCAGTGGAATATAACTGGTTCCCTTTAGTAATTAAGAAGTTGTCTAATGAAAACATGCTCCATTTATTGCCGATTTCGCTAAAAATGAAATTCATCTATCTATCTGGCATATTATTGTTTAATGTATTTGTAGTTTGGATTAATAAAAGAGCAGCTTCAAAAGATATAAAACCAATTATAGAAAAAATTGAGAGGATAAAAAATCAATTTGAAACGAATAAAAATGAATAAAAACTACTGCCAGAAATTTGTATAATTAATTGCTAGTTTTAGAATACTTCTGAAAGTACTCATGGATTTTCTATTCTTTTTTTATTTGCTAAATTAGTTCCTTAAACACACAACAAATCATAACCTTAAGCGGTAATTGCAAAAAAAGAAAATCTGAGTTCTAGTATAAAATAATAATAGTCAAACAACAATGAAAGAGGTATTGATTGTATTGGGCTCTCCAAATGCTCCATCAGGTAAATTGAGTGATATTTCGAAAAGCAGACTTGATTATTGCAAAAAAGTGTACAACAATGGAAAATTGATATTGTGCACTGGAGGTTGGGGACCACATTTTAATATTTCGAAAAATGCACACGCAAGCTATGCAAAAGATTACTTGCTAAAAAAAGGCATTTCAAAAAATGATTTTTTAGAATTAGCACTATCTTCAAACACGGTTGATGATGCCGTGAAAATAAAACCAATTTTATCGAATCTTAATAAGATTAAATTAATAATGATTACTTCTGATTATCATTTAGAAAGGGCAAAATTAATTTTTAATGAAATATTGTCTGAGTATGAAATGAAATTTATTGGTGTAAAAAGCAATTTAAATAAAGAAAAATACAACCAGCTAAAACAGCACGAGCAAAAAGCCATAGCTTCTATATTGGAAAAAGGTTTGTACTATTAGAACTTTGAGCA
>JADWMI010000535.1 GCA_015767395.1 Bacteroidota bacterium
CTATTGAATATAATTTTGTTTTAAATAATCTTGGAACTAAATAGTAAATCATACCAAAGGTTAAAAAACCATTCCATGCTAATGCGCCAACGTGAACATGAGCAATAATCCAATCGGTAAAATGTGCAATCGCATTTACATTTTTAAGAGATAGCAAAGGGCCTTCAAACGTTGCCATACCATAGCCAGTAATAGCAACTACCATAAATTTTAAAACAGGATCTGTACGTACTTTATCCCAAGCACCACGAAGTGTTAATAATCCGTTTATCATTCCTCCCCAAGAAGGCATTAATAACATTATAGAAAATGCAACCCCTAAATTTTGAGCCCATTCAGGTAAGGCTGTATATAATAAGTGATGAGGACCTGCCCAAATATAAATGAAGATTAACGACCAAAAGTGAATAATTGATAATCGATATGAATATACAGGTCTATTAGCTGCTTTTGGCACAAAATAGTACATTAAACCTAAAAATGGTGTGGTTAAGAAAAATGCAACCGCATTATGTCCATACCACCATTGTACCAATGCATCTTGCACACCTGCATACACCGAATAACTTTTTAAGGCACTTACAGGAAGCTCTAAACTATTAAAAATATGAAGTACAGCTACAGTTACAAATGTGGCTAGATAAAACCAAATGGCAACATATAAATGACGTTGTCTTCTTCTTAATAAAGTTCCTATTAAATTCCATCCAAAAACTACCCAAATTAATGCAATAGCAATATCAAAAGGCCATTCTAATTCGGCATATTCTTTTGATGTTGTATAGCCTAAAGGTAAAGTAATGGCGGCACCAACAATTATAAGTTGCCAACCCCAGAAATTTATTTTGCTTAATAAATCGCTAAACATTCTGGCTTTAAGTAAACGTTGGGTTGAGTAATAAACTCCGGCAAAAATAGCATTACCTACAAAGGCAAAAATTACCGCATTTGTATGTAACGGTCTTAATCTACCAAAGCTTAACCACGAAATATCATCGGTTAAATTTGGGAATAAAAACATAAATGCGAGCAGTAAACCTACTAACATTCCTACAACGCCCCAAAGCATGGTTGCATAGAGGAAATTTTTAACGATCTTGTTATCGTAATGAAATTGTTGTACTTCCATATTAATTAGTCTTTTTGGTTTTTATAGTTGGTTTTGGTTGTTCTTTAACAAGTTCGTCTTCAAAAAGCATGCGAACCGAAGGTGTATAGCTATCATCATACTGCCCGTTTCTTACTGCTAAAATAAAAGCAATGAAGAAAACAACAGCAACTATAATACTGATGCTCAATAAAACATATATAACACTCATACCTATTTGAAGTTATTGTTCAAAATTACGTTTGACACGTTTTTAAAAACATGATTTTTGTCATTTTCGAAAAACATTTTTTATATCGCTTAAATATAACTATTTTCTATTTAATTTTCTACCTAATAAATTGGTAGCTATTGTTGTAAAAACAACAATGCTAATTGAGCTTAAAGGCATTAAAATAGCAGCTATTACTGGTTCTAATTGACCTGTTACTGCAAAATAAAGCCCGATGATGTTGTAAAAAAATGATAGCACAAAACTCCATTTTATAATTTTTATAGCACTTTTGGATGCTTTTATATATTGACCAATTTGATTGAATTTTGAAGCATCTAAAATGGCATCACAAGCAGGTGAAAACACATTTACATTTTCAGAAAGTGCAATACCAACATTACTTTGTGCTAGTGCTCCAGCATCGTTTAAACCATCGCCAACCATAAGCACATTTGCGCCTTCGGTTTGGTGATACTTTATGTAATCAAGCTTATCGTTTGGTTTTTGATTAAAAATTAGCTTTGTTTTTGTTGGTAATAACTTTTTTAGGTTTTCTAATTCACCTTCATTATCACCAGATAAAATAACCAAATCATAGTGTTTTTTAAGATTATTAAAAAGTCTAGATAGGCCTTTTCTGTAACTATTATAAAATGTAAATTTTCCTTTGTATTGATTGTTAGTACTAATATGAACACTCGTATTTAGAACTGCAGTATCTTGTGTTTTTCC
>JADWMI010000536.1 GCA_015767395.1 Bacteroidota bacterium
GGTTTACACATTTATTAATTTTGTTATATTTTTTGTTTTTTTTTAACTGCAAGGATGAAAAATTTCATCTTTTTAAAATTGAAGGATCTCAAATCTCAATTACTGACAGCATTGCTACTAATTCAGAAATCGAAGATTTTATCAAACCCTTTCGAAATCATATCGAACAAGATTTAGATAGTGTTTTAGCCTTTTCCGCAGGCACCTACTCTAAAACTGATGGTAGACTAAACACTGCTATTGGTAACTATATGGCCGATGCCGTATTTGATGAAGCTAACCCCATCTTTAAAAAAAGAACCGGATTAGATATTGATATGGTATTGCTAAATCATGGCGGTATACGGGCTTCTTTACCTAAAGGTGATGTGTCTGCCAAAAATGCATATCAACTTATGCCTTTTGAAAATAGCTTGGTAGTAGTGGCGTTAAAAGGATATCAAATTGATAGTTTAATAGCTTATTTGAGTAAAGCAAAAACAGCACATCCTATATCAAAACTTCAATTGACTTTAGACAAGAACTTTGAGGTTGTTCATGCTAAAATAAAAAATCAACCAATAGATAAAAACAAAACGTACTATGTGGCAACTAGTGACTATTTATACAATGGAGGAGACCGTATGTTCTTTTTTAAACCCCATGACAGTCTGTATGTTTTGAACTATAAAATAAGAAGTGTTTTATTAGACAATTTCAATAAAGTTGACACGATAAACCCTGTGATTGACAATAGATTTATTCAAATAAATTAACAAATGAAACGTAGAAAGTTTATTCAACAATCTGTCGCCGCTACTATACTTACCTCAATAAGCTCTAATAGTACACATGCCTTTACAGCAGCTAAAACATCACAAATTACAATTTTGCACACCAACGATGTGCATAGTCATATTGATGCTTTTGGCCCAGAAGATAAAAGACATGCAAACATGGGCGGGGTTGCACGACGAGCAAGTTTAATTGAATCTATTAGAAAAGAAAATCCAAACACCTTATTATTAGATGCTGGAGATATTTTTCAAGGCACCCCATATTTTAATTATTATGGTGGTGAATTGGAGTTTAAACTAATGAGTAAACTAAAGTACGATGCAGCTACCATTGGCAATCATGATTTTGATAATGGCGTTGACGGCTTGTATGCACAACTACCTCATGCCGAATTTCAATTTGTTACGTCTAATTATGATTTTTCAAATACCATACTAGATACCCATACAAAACCTTATAAAATCTTTAAAAAAGACAATATAAAAATTGGTGTTTTCGGCTTAGGAATTGAACTAAACGGACTTGTAAATCCATCCATGTATAAGGAAACAAAATATTTAGACCCCATTGAAACCTCTCAAGAGATGACTAGAATTTTAAAAGCTGAAAAGGGTTGCGATTTAGTAATTTGCCTATCTCACTTGGGGTATCATTACAAAAATGATCTCGATAAAATCAGCGATTTAAAACTCGCTAAAGCAACAAAGGATATTGATTTAATAATTGGTGGGCATACACACACATTTTTAACTAAACCAACAGTGCTCAAAAATATTGACAAAAAAAACGTGCTAGTAAATCAAGTGGGCTGCTATGGCATTAACTTAGGTAGAATTGATTTTTATTTTGATAATAGCATGAACAAATTAGCAGAAGGAACCTCAATTATAGTTTAAACCAGCATATCACCACCTGCAAAATGTTCTTGCACTTGAATTCCTTGGTGAGTTTTACATTTATTTTCTTCTATTACAAACCTAAATATAAAATACATTCCAAAGAGATATATAATTCTATTTAGTACCATAAAACTCCAATTATTAATAAAAGAAAAGTTTAAATAATCTAGTACACAAGAAAACCCAAAACAAACAGCAGCAATTAAAAACAAAATAGACTGTTTACTTTGAATATGCAAATACACCCCATAAGCTACAAAAACCAAAATCACAAGAATAAAACTCTTAGTAGAAAACAACATAACTTCCGCCCTTTCCAAAAACTCCACTCCTACAAGATCGTATAAGACCTTAAAAAAGAATAAGGTTA
>JADWMI010000157.1:0-3896 GCA_015767395.1 Bacteroidota bacterium
TAAAGAATAAAACCTATTCTTTATTAATGAATGCCAAAGTAGTATATCAAGTAGCAATGTCTCTGCAAATAGCAGAGCAAAAGGAGCTATTACATATGTTACAAAAAGAATTTGGCATTACTTCTAATACATCAAAAAAACAAAAGCAACCAGTATTGACTAAAGAAGATGCATTTGCTTATTTGCTTAAAAATGTATTTAACAAGAAAGAATAGCAGTTATTTTTTAACCCAAAAGGTTAAATTAAACCTAATTTAACCTTTTACAACCCTAATTAAACCATGATAGGCTATTGTAAATATTGTAATGAGCAGTTTAAACCAAGAAGAAGAAACCATTTGTATTGTACTCTTAGTTGCAAGACTATGGCAAGTTATAAAAGAAACAACTACAAATATGTTTCAGGAAGGTATGAGAAAGATGGTACTTCAAATAAGCACGAAGAAGTATTCGAAAACAATAATAAAAAGAACGAAAATATAGAACAAAATCTTAAAGGTTTAGATGAAAGAGTTGCTTCGTTGAAGCAATTAATAGAACAAGGACAGGAAGCTTCATCGGGACTATTAACTTCAACTTTGGGACCGATAATCGCACGAATTGGTGAATTTGCAGGGAAAAAGATGTTCTGGCCCGGCTCATTACCAGCTACTAAAGATGATGTTAATGAAATAAAAAGACAAAACAATAAAATTAGTGAGCAGAACAGAAGATTGATAAAGTATCTTTATGAGAAGGAGCAATTCAATTCTCTTTTTTAATTAATATTTTACTGGGCTCCCGTTCTACAAATTTGTTAAATCGTATTCATTTTTAGTTTTCTGAATACATAATTATTTATTGCAATTTACACACAAAAAAATACTTAATTGTCATTTTATTTAAACCACTCTCTCATTAATTCAAGCTCTACGGGGTTTGCTTATAAGTGGAAAAAGAATTTAACAAATTGAAATATGTAGCGTAGGTCTTAGAAAATTTGTCCCACTTTTTGTGCCAAGGCCAACTAAATCCTTATACGTTTCCTATGACCAAATAACAAGAATAAAATATTGTGAATTTTAGCGCCAACTTTTTTTCGAATAATAGCATATGCTTTCGTAATATGTGCTTCAACCGATTTTATAGAAATATCCAGATATTCTGCGATTTCCATATTTGTCAAACCATCTTTTTTACTTAATAAAAAAGTTTGTTTACATTTAGTAGGTAAACTTTCAATTTCTTCAGAAATTAAATCAATTTTTTTCTTTAATGAATCAGTATTTCTATTATCTATTATTTCATTTAATGCCTCAACATAAACTTTCTCCAAGGCGCTGATAGATTGGTTCCGATGATATAAATTTATAAACTCATTATAAATAGATTTATATAAAAACCCCTTAATAGAATGGTTTGTTTTTAAATTTTTTCTAAACTCCCAAGTCCTCATTAAAACATTTTGTACAATGTCTTCAGACATATCATGGTCATTACATAAACTCAAAGCATAAACAAACAAAGTTTTATGATACGATTTTATCAAATAAATATAAGCCTTCTCATTACCTTTTATAAGGTGTTCTATTAAAACAGTATTATTTTGAAAAGTTTTATCCAATTATTATATGAGCTCTTATATATGATGAAAAATCTTCACAAAGATGATAAAATAATTGAGATTAATTAAAATAATAAAAAAAAAGTTAGGGTATTTAATTTTAGCTTTGTAGTTATATAAAGAAAGGGATAATTATGATTTCGAAAATGATTGAAAATATCATTATTAAATATATGAACAAGTCAGCAACATTGTCTGATTTAGAAATTCTATCAAAGTGGATAAAAATTTCTGACAATAAGGAAGTGTTTAAAGATTTTGTTCAGACTCATTATGCTATTAACTATAGTCTCAATGATACAGATGTTAACAGTTCAATAAAACAATTACTTGAATACATTAATAGTGAAAAGAAAGTATATAAACTTGAGAATAGACAAAAAATATATAAGTACATCGCTGCTGCTTCTGTTTTATTAGTAATTTCTTTAACTGTATTCTTTAATAAAAATGAAGACACCCAATTTATTGAACCTATTATTGTCGATAGAAATATAAGTGTTGGTACAGATAAAGCAATTCTAACATTAGAAGATGGTGAACTATTAACATTAGAAAAAGGAACTACTACACAAACAAAGAATGCAAGTAGTAATGGTGAAGAAATCATCTATAACAAATCTGATAATAAAAATTCTAAAATTGCATACAACTATTTAACTATCCCCCGCGGGGGGCAATATTATATAAAATTATCTGATGGAACACAAGTTTGGTTGAATTCAGAATCACAACTTAAATACCCGGTTAGCTTTATTGATGGCGTAACTAGACAAGTAGAGTTGATTTATGGTGAAGCTTATTTCGATGTATCACCTAGTACAGAGCATAATGGTGCCAATTTTAAAGTGTTTAATAACCAACAAGAAGTAAATGTTTACGGAACAGAATTTAACATCAAAGCATATAAAGACGAAATCAACATTTACACCACCTTGGTAGAGGGTAAAGTAGCTGTAACTTTTGGAGGAAAAGAGCAAAAACTTAAACCAAATGAGCAATCAAAATTCAATTTTGAAACCCAAGTTTTTTCTGTTAAAACAGTTGATGTTTATAACGAAATATCCTGGAAAGAAGGCATATTTAGTTTTGAAGAAAAATCATTGAAAGAGATTATGAAAATTATATCTCGTTGGTATGATGTAGATGTTATTTTCAATAATAAAACCATTGAAAATGAAGAGTTCATTGGTATATTAAGTAAAGATCAAAATATCGAGGAAATATTAACTATTATTAAAAATTTCGGAATCATTAAAGATTATCAAATTTATGATAAAAAGGTAATATTAGAATAAAAAAAAGGAACGAAGTATTGACATTTTGCGGTATCTGAACTTCGCCCCTACATTATGTATTAATTAAATGTTTAACTAACACTTTACAAATTTATGGAAATTAAATCAACTAACGTCAGTTTTCTAGTTCTGAAGCGGCAACTATTTATTATTATGAAAGTTTTTATCTTATTATTGTGTACAACCGTTTTCAGTTTTACATCAGAAAACTCATTTTCTCAAGAAAAGATAATGATTGATCAAGACAAATTAGTTACAGTTGATCAAGTATTTAAGATTATCAAACTACAAACAGATTATCGTTTTATTTATCCAAAAAAATTATTTGTTAACTCTCCAAAAGTACAGTTAAGAAAAGGAGAAATAGAAATTAGTAAATTACTAAATCAAAGTTTAAATGATAACAATTTAAATTTTGAATTATCAGATAATAATTTAATAATAATTAATAGAAAGGTTGTTTTAAATAATGAAAAAGAAAAATTGCAACAAGCTGAAATTTCGGGTGTTGTGAAGGATTCTGAGGGGCAATTATTACCTGGAGTCTCCATTATAATTAAAGGAACCACAAATGGCACAGAAACTGATTTTGATGGTAATTTTTCTTTACTGGTTAAAGAGGGAGATATCCTTGTTTTGTCATCAATAGGTTATACAAGCAAAGAAGTTGTTTATACTGGACAAAATTCTTTAACTATTGTTTTAGAAAGTGATGTTACTTATTTAAATGATGTTATTATTGTAGGTTATGGAACTCAAAAAATAAAAGATATAACAGGTTCAGTAAGCCAAATATCAAGTGAAACTATTGAAGAAAGACCTATATTGCAAATAACAGATGCCATGGCTGGTAAAGCAGCAGGTGTAACTGTTGTTTCTCCATCTGGAAAGCCTCAGAGCGGTGGTTTTATTCGAATTCGGGGTACTACTTCAATAGGTGCTTCAAGTGAACCTTTATATGTTATTGATGGAATTCCTGTAGATGTAATTTATGA
>JADWMI010000157.1:3996-5893 GCA_015767395.1 Bacteroidota bacterium
GGAATGAATTATTATATATCAGGAAATTATCAAGATGCAGAAGGCGTAATTAGAAGTAATGAAGTTGAAAGATATAGTGCTAAAGTTAACTTTAGCAAACAAATAAGAAATTGGTTAAAGATTGGAACAAATTTAACCTATTCGAAATGGCGTGATGTTGATGTTACAGATAATGCAGGTGCTGGTAGAGGTGGTGTTGTGTTAGGTGCTCTTGTTACACCATCTGTTATTGGTATTTTTAATGATGATGGTACCTATACAGGAAACCCCTTACAGTCTTCTTGGGAAAATCCAGTTGCAGGAACAGATGCTCCTGATAAGGAATACCACAATTCGAGATTTTTAGGAACCACTTATTTAGATATTGATATTACAGATGAGCTTCAATTTAAAACGAGATTTTCAATTCACGATTCCAATGGTAAATTCACCTACTTTTTAGACCCATATAGTACAGATTGGGGAAGAGTAAATCAAGGGATTGCTTCAGAAAGTTCTAGTAAAAATTTTTATTGGAGTTTTGAAAATATGATAACTTTCAAAAAAACCATCGGTGCACATGTGTTTGATGTTTTAGGTGGGTATATAGCTTCTAAAAAAAACAACTCTAATTTTTCTGCAGAAACTAAAAATTTTGCGAATGAAAGTGTAAAAACAATAGCAGGAGGTTCAATTATTAATTATGCAACATCCTATGAGTCTGAAAGATCAAATGAATCTTTTATTAGTAGAGTTAATTATGCCTATAATGATAAATATTTGGTGACTGCTAATTTTAGAGCTGATGGTTCTTCAGTTTTTGGGCCAAATAATCAATGGGGATATTTTCCTTCATTCTCTTTAGGTTGGAGATTAACAGAAGAAAATTTTATGAAAGAAGGCTTCTTCGATGATATTAAGTTTAGGTTTGGATGGGGTCAAGTAGGAAATGATAGAATTGCACCTTACGCTTGGTATGGTAGGGTTGCTCCTGGATATAACTATGTGATTGGAGGAAATATTGTTCCAGGTATAGCCGCAGAAACTTTAGAAAATCAAGATTTAAAATGGGAAACAACGGTTCAAACAGATATAGGTGTTGACTTAACGTTTTTAGACAATAGGCTAAATGTAATAATGGATTATTATGTTAAAAATACCGAAGATTTATTATTAGGTATGCCAATACCTACTTCTACAGGCTTTACATCATCAATTCAGAATGTTGGAGAAATTAAAAACAAAGGGTTTGAGTTTACCATTTTGGGTAAAGTGATTGAGAAAGATGATTTTTCATGGGATACTAATTTTAATATGTCATTTAATGATAATGAAATAATAGATTTAAAAGATCAAATTATTATGACTGGTGATATTTACCAAAGAGGAAATGTTGTTCGTGCTGAAGAAGGACAACCAATGGGTAATTTTTGGGGCTTCATTTCAGATGGGGTTGACCCTTCTACTGGAGATATAATTTATAGAGATCTTGATGGAGATGGTGAAATAAATGCTGACGGAGATAAGACAGTAATAGGTAACGCTAACCCAGATTTTTCTTACGGGTTTACCAACTCCCTAAACTATAAAGGATTTGGATTGAATATTTTCTTTCAAGGCGTTTCAGGAAACGATATTTTTAACGCAACAAGAATTGAGACAGAGGCAATGACTGACTTTAAAAGTCAATCTTCTGCAGTTGTAAATAGATGGCAACAACCAGGTGATGTAACGAGCATACCAAAAGCAACTTTAGGAGATAAATACAATTCAGATCTTTCAAGCAGATTTATTGAAGATGGTTCTTATTTAAGATTAAAAACACTAACATTTAGTTATGATTTTAATCAATCGTTAATAGAAAAATCATTCTTATCTAGATTAAAATTATATTTCACAGCTGAAAACTTAACAACTT
>JADWMI010000537.1 GCA_015767395.1 Bacteroidota bacterium
TAATATTTTTTAATGCATTTGGTAATACTTTAAGAGTTCCTATAACGCCTGATGATTCATTGGCTGCCAATGTTTGCGCCTCCGCTAATATTTGACTATCTGAAATAGCTCCAGCTCGATTTATAGTTTCTTTAAAATCTTCCAAAACCAAAATACCTTCTCCAGCTTCTTCTCTTAAGATATTTTCAAGGATCAACTCTTCGGCCTGTGGTTTAAATTGACTTACAAAGTCTATATCTTCTTTCGGATAATATCCTACAGAAGGAAAGATTTGAGTTACTAAAATTATGACTCCGATAGCAGTCATAAAGCCAGATACAACAGGGTATGGTATATACCTAATGTATTGTCCTGCTCCAACAATTCCGAGCCCAATTTGTATGATACCTGCCAATAAAAAAACAGTAAGTATTATAGGTAACGCTTTATTTATATCCCCATCATTAACAGCAATAATACCTGCAATAACGACCATACTAACAGCTGTCATTGGTGCCGTAGGCCCAGAAATTTGAGTATTTGTACCGCCAAAAAGTGCAGCAAAAAAACTAATAAATATTGCACCATATAATCCTGCACTTGGTCCCAATCCTGATGATACTCCAAAGGCTAAAGCCAATGGTAAAGCAACAATCCCTGCGGTAATTCCCCCAAAGGCATCTCCTTTAAAGTTTGAAAAAAAAGATTTCATTTATTATTTATTTTTTAGTTAATTATTAAATTGATTTTTTAATTAATTCCTGAGTCTATTCATAAAAATCAACTGCTCCTGTTTTAATATCATACATAGCTCCAACAATCTTTATTTCTCCATTTTCATGCATCTCTGCCAAAACAGGACTTTCTTGTAGGATTCTTTCAATAGTTAAAATGACATTGTTTTTAGCCACGTTATTTACAAATTCTTTATTGGAAGAATTTCGTAAGCTTGAATCTTCAGGAGATTTAACCGAATTGACTGCTGGCTTTAATTTTTCTAACATAGCAGTTAAATTTCCTAATTTTGCACCATCACAAACTCCTTTTATAGCTCCACAACTAGTATGACCTAAAACTACAATCACTTCAGTTCCTGCCAATTTACATGCAAATTCCATACTACCTAAAATATCTTCATTTACAAAATTTCCGGCAATTCTAACGCTAAAAATATCCCCTAAACCTTGATCAAAAACAAGTTCTGCTGAAACTCTTGAATCAATACAACTTAATATTGTTGCAAAGGGAAATTGACCTTCACTTGTATCATTTACTTGCTCTAATAGGTTTCTGTTTGTTTTTAAATTATTTTGGAATCTAATATTTCCATCTTTTAAAAACTGCAATGACTTTTCTGGGGTCATCGTAGCTTGTGTTTCTTTAGTATGTGCTTTCATTTTGTTTTATGTTTTTATGGTGTTACTTTAAACTAAATAATTAGCGGCTTAAGTAATGCTTCTTTAACAACTGTAATTAATTGAAAAACAAGATAATATACGGAATTCCTTTTTGAAAATTCTATAATCTCATTAAACCCTTATCAAGAAATATTGATATTAGGAATTCTAATCAAAAAGTAGTTGTTAGTTCTTTTAAGTATCTTAAATATAGAAACTATGGTAAGTCCAAGATAACTAAACTTCTTCCGACCTAATAATTAGGTAATCAGCTATTAAAAAATGAAATTATAATTTGAATACATCTGGGGGAGGTGAAATAATATTGGTGTAAGCTTTTGAATAGTAGTTGAAAAAATACTCAATATTTCTCTCAGTTTTCATTGAAGCGAAATTTAATTCACTGGTATTAAGATTAAAAAAAAGCAACTCATGCTCTTTTGTTTCCTCACTTCCTTTTTCTTCTTCTGAAGTAGAATAAGACATAGATACATCAATTGAATCATCCAGAATTACTACTATCGACGGAACAGATATGAACGCAATAAATAATAGTGAAAAAAAAATTACAATTGTACTTTTATGCATTTTCTAGCTTTTAAAGAAATGCAAAGATACATTTTCAGAATATTTTTATGTTAAAAAACCCTTAAAATTCAATTTGAAGG
>JADWMI010000538.1 GCA_015767395.1 Bacteroidota bacterium
GACGTTTTAATTCCATCAATTACAGCTGCACTGGCTATTTGGGTGATGTATAAATACGGTCTCAATGAAAAGAGGGCCAGAAACATAAAAGTAGAATTAGTAAAAAGAAGAGGAGAATTATAAACTAACAAAATAAATTAATAAGATGTCTTATAGAGAAGGAATAGAGTTTTCATTAGAGGGAATAGACTTAACAGAAAATACAGGAGTTGATTTCAGCAAGTACGCCTCAGAAGAATTAAAAGAACTTTGGCGAAAAACCGTAAAAAAGGGTATGCATGGTTTATGTTTTAGTCTTTACGAAGATGGACAAAGACCCGGAGATATCATCACAGAAGAACAAGTAAGAAGACGTATGGAAATCATAAAACCATACACGAAGTGGATTCGTTCTTTTTCTTGTACTGATGGTAACGAGTTTATTCCTAGAATTGCGAAAGAATATGGCATTAAAACTTTAGTAGGTGCTTGGTTAGGTGACGATCCGGAAATTAATGAACGTGAAGTTGCAGGACTTATTAAATTGGCAAAAGAAGGCTATGTTGATATTGCTGCTGTAGGTAATGAAGTAATGTATCGTAAAGATTTAACTGAAGATGAACTGTTAGATTTTATGAAGCAAGTAAAAGAAGCAATACCTAGCAACATACCTGTTGGTTATGTAGATGCGTATTACGAATTTTCTGTTCGTCCTAGAATTACCGAAGCTTGTGATGTAATTTTAGCCAATTGCTATCCTTATTGGGAAAGCTGCCATATGGATTATTCATTACTACATATGAAACAAATGTTTGCGCAAGCTGCAGCTGCTGGACAAGGTAAAAAAGTAATTATTACAGAAACAGGATGGCCAAGTGATGGGACTAATTTGAATAATGCGTTTCCTTCGTCAGAAAATGCGATGAAATATTTTATCAATACTCAAGTATGGTCTGCAAAAAATGATATTGAAACATTCTATTTTTCTTCATTTGATGAATCTTGGAAAGCAGGACCAGAAGGTGATGTTGGAGCCTATTGGGGGTTGTGGGATAAAAATGAAAAATTAAAATTTTAAGCAAGTAATCTGAATAAAGTGAACAATGTTTAAGAATGGCTTTGAGAAGCGTTTTAAAAGAATTTTGAATCGATAAACGCTAGCTATTATTCACATTAAATAAATTGAAATACAAACTAACTAAATGAATTATACTAAAGAATTAAATATAGAACCTGGAAAAGCTATTTGTTATTCAGGTTTTAGGGAAGGGCAGCAGCCTGGAGGAAAAGTTCCGACTTATGAAGAAATAAAAGAAGATTTATTAATTCTTCATAAGCATTGGAAATATTTACGTTTGTATGATTGTGATGCCCACGCAGAAATTGTATTAGAAGTTATCCACAAAGAAAAACTAGATTTTAAAGTGATGCTTGGTGCCTATATTGTTGCAGAGGCCAACAATTATGGATGTCCATGGGGAGGAGCATATTCTGAAGAACAATTGGAAGAAAACAAAATCACCAATTTCAATCAGATTAACAAACTGATTAAATTTGCAAATAAATTTCCAGAGATTATTTTCTCACTATCTGCAGGAAATGAAGCCTGTGTTGATTGGACAGATCATTATGTACCTGTAGAAAGTGTTATTAAGTATGTAAAGATGATTAAAAAGGAAGCCAAACAACCGGTTACTTTTTGTGAAAATTATCTTCCTTGGCTTGATAAGCTAAAAGACTTGGTAGCGGTAGTGGATTTTATATCTATTCATACCTATCCTGTTTGGGAGTATAAGAACATTCATGAAGCAATGGAATATACCAAGCAAAATTATTACGCTGTAGCAGATACCTATCCAGATATACCAGTCGTAATTACTGAAGCTGGTTGGACGACGTATTCTAACGGTAGAGGTATTTGCCCAAGTAATGTGAGTGAAGAATATCAACATATTTATTACAATGATTTAGTGAATTGGTGTAAAGAAGAAGAGATACTTACTTTTGTATTTGAAGCATTTGATGAATCTTGGAAAGGATCTGACGAAGCTCTAGAACCTGA
>JADWMI010000539.1 GCA_015767395.1 Bacteroidota bacterium
TTGAAGCCGCATTAAAAATAAAGATTGAAAATGAGGACTTGTTTGATAGTTATCAAGTGACGTATAATATTTTAGAACAATCGACACATGCTATTTTAACCCATTTGCTTCAGCTGAGAAAAACAGTT
Organism: Bacteroidota bacterium; assembly: GCA_015767395.1. The sequence continues at coordinate 129 of JADWMI010000539.1, forward strand.
ATTATTAAAGAAGCTCTTGCGAACGGACGTATATTTAAAAATGAAAAATTTCATCATTATCAAAAACTTTATAAGACTTTAGATTCTTTGGCTAAAAAACACAATGTAGGAACAGATGCGGTTGCACTCAGGTTTGTAATGGATAATTTAGAACCAACATATTTACTTAGTGGCGCATCAAGTAAAGAACAACTTGAACAAAATATAAAAGCACAAAATTTTAAACTTGAAAAGGAGGAATTAAAAGTGCTAAAATCTTTTAAAATAGATTCTCAAGAATACTGGGAAGAAAGAAATAAACTGTCATGGAATTAATGGATTAATGGTTATGTGAGTCCCATTTAAAAATATCATCTTGTAACTATATCTTCAATTATATAAAATAGCACAGCTATACAACAATTTTAAACTGTTGCACCAACTTAACGAGAACATTCTAAAAAACTTTTTGAACGAGAACACTCTTAAATATTCAAAACATAATTATGTAACTAAAAAGATTGTTTTTTTTGGTGCTTCGACAAGTGCTCAGCATAAACTTAGGCAAGCGTTGGATAATTACTCGTATATTTTTATTGATTGTCAATTGAACTCGTGAATGCTGAGCATTTGTGTTACAAAACAATAAAGTGTTTGACAGCGGCAACTACGAAGTAATCATGAACACAGCTTTATAAAATAATAAATTAGTGAGTAATTTAACATAATGGCAAATGCAAATTTTTCAATTGCATTCACGAACTCCAAAATATAAATAATAAAGGCGTGAGTAAATTATTGCTACAAATTAATAAACGTGAACTTTCTTGAGAATTGCATATTTGAAACTTTCTTTTCTGAAACATCGTTTAAGCATAATTTTACTATTTCTGCAGCAAATGTACAAGATTTTTGAATGTTTTCTAAATGCTCTTTTGGAGAATTTCCTTGAGATATATAAGGTAGTTTAGGTATTGTCATGTCCTCGTATTTTGTTAGGACATTATATCTATAAGAAAGTATATATCCTATTTATTGCACCATAATTTTAAAGATATTATTTATTATAAGTCATAAATCTTAGGGATCCTAAATCTTGATTTTTTTAGAGTATTCCATAAAATAGGATCCAAAGCGTTCTAGTATTGGGTGCATTTTTTCTAAGTATAGCACATACTGGCACTTGCCAATACTTTGAGTAATCGACATCAACGCATTATATGCTGTTTTTTGAACTAAAAACTCAGCATCATCAACACTAAATATCTTTAATTGAGAGGTGCTTACTCCATTTGATAAGAACAACTTATTCATTGTTGTGGGAGTAGAAATAAGAATATCTATACCTTCAAAAATTTCTGATTTTTGCACATCAATATGAAGCTGTTCATATCCTACATAAACTCGTAACGAATTGTAGCGCGTATATGTTAAAAAAGCATCAAATAATTCTAAGGCTCTTTCCTTATTTTCTACAAGAACTATAGCCCTTGGAAGAGTTCCCACTGCCTCATATCTTAATTTTTGCAATGTAGTAAGTATAAGCGTGGTTGTTTTTCCACTATCTTTTGCAGCGGTGCAATAAACATTAGAGCCACTTTTTATTACAGGTATACTCTTGCTCTGAAAAGCAGTAGGTGTTACTATTTCTAGATACTCTAGCTTCTCCTGTATATCAGAATGTAATTTTTTAAAAGGCATTTGGTGTAGTATTTATAATAATTAGGGCAAATATACAACTAAATTGACGTGTTTTTTTTCTATTCAGCCTTTTGAAAGAGGTAAATTAGAAGTAATTACGAACATAGCTTTTAAAATGAATAAACTTACTAAATATCATTAAGAAATTATCTGGCACAGTAATTTTTAAACTGTTGCGTGGCAAATTATAGCTCCAAATTGAGTTAGAATGGTATTTGCTGAGAAACCAATAT
>JADWMI010000540.1 GCA_015767395.1 Bacteroidota bacterium
CTCTTTTGATCCATTTAAAAATTTTCATATCGTATCATTTAGTTTTAATGCTGTCAAACAGTTGTATAAACACACTGATGTGTTTATTTTTATAATATATACACTCAAATATACGTAAACCTTAGAAGTCAATGGATTTATTATAAAATCGAAACTGTATTCTTGATACAAGAAATTACCCTTACGTGACTATAAACTACAAGTCAAGGGTATGGGTTAATTAATGATACATTCGTAGGCTCTTATTTCAACTCTTAATTTGTTACTGTATTGTTGTTAATACATAGCATGCAATAAAACATCAATATTGAAATGATATAAAGCACACCCTCGAGTCATGTGTTGTCTAAATTGAGAATTTTCTTTAACGTATTGAATAAGACGCTTTTTAATGCGTTTTATTTTGTGTTGGAGGCAGCTCCTCTTTTGGATTTATTTCCACTTTTAATAAAAAATATTCCAAGTACCAGTAACGGTATCCCAGAAATAATTCCAAATCCACCATCTTTTTCGACAATAAAAAGCTCTAGAATCAACATGCCTATGTACCACAATAGAAATATTATTCCTGTAATTATCTTATTGTGCCATGAAATCGAGAATCCAACAACAAATAGAACAAATAGTAGATAAACACTAATACCTTCTGTGTTTAATGAGGGATAAGCTCCTCCAAAATCACCGCTAAGAATAAACATTACATACAACACAGCATAAACTAAAGTTATATACTGAATTGGTTTAGTTGATTTTAGTAATTTCATTTGCTTTAAAGTTTAGTGTTAATATGCTACATTTTATTAAATTGCTCATAACGTTTTAGCTAAACAACGTTTTAATGCTGTTTAGGTATTGTTGGGTGCAGTTTATAATTTTTTATTCTCATCGCCATCAAGCCAAAAATTGGTCCTAAGGCCAAAATTGTATAAATGCCATTTGAATCCGTCAATTCTCTCAATCCATTAATTAATTGAATACTAATTATTGATATTAAAAAACCAATGGAATTAACAATTGTAAGTGCGGTTCCTTTTATTTCTGCAGATGCATTTTCAGCAATCAGTGTTGAGAAAAGAGGTGAATCTGCAATAACAACAACTCCCCAAAAAAGAAGAAAACCAATAAATAGGCTTTCTAATTCAATCGTAAATATCCATGGAGCTATAAGGCAACATACACATGACAAGAGTAAGGCAATGAATGCTGTTCGTTTAGTTCCGGCCGTTTGTGCGATATATCCACCTACCACACACGCCAATCCACCTATTCCTATAATAAAAAATGACAATAAAGGTATATTAAATGCTGCTGCTGGATGTTCTATGGTATATGCCTTTAGCATGATGGGGACAAAAGCCCAAAAGGCATACAACTCCCACATGTGGCCAAAATAACCAAAAGCTGCAGAACGAAATTTTCGATTCTGAAATACACTAAAAAATGCTGACAGATTTAGTTGTTGGCCAGGTTTTCGATAAGGACCATCAGGGACTAGAGTTACCATGATTAAGCCACCAATTGATGCAAGAATTGAAGTTATAATTAACACGTATTTCCATTGGAATGCATTGGTTACCTCCTTTAGTAAATGAGGAAATGCAGTGCCAACGACTAATGCGCCAACTAAAAAACCAAGCGACTTACCAAGTCCTTTTTTATAATAATCCGCAGCTATTTTCATCCCTACAGGGTAAATACCCGCGAGAAAGAAACCGGTAAAAAAACGAAATAAAAGAATGCTTGTTAAACTGTTGCCTTCCCAAATTATTCCAGCGTTAAATAGCGATCCGAGTAAAGCACAAGTAAAAAATACTTTTGAGGGCGAAAACCGGTCGGCTATTGTAAAAATGGCAAAGATTAAGGTGCCTATGATAAATCCAAATTGTACGGCTGAGGTTAAGGGACCTAAAACACTATCCTTAAGGTTAAAATTTACAACTAGATCATGCATCACTCCATTTCCAGCAAACCATAGTGATGTGCAGCAGAATTGTGCAATTACTATTGTCGGAAGTATTATTTTAGAATGATTCATT
>JADWMI010000541.1 GCA_015767395.1 Bacteroidota bacterium
TAATCTTCAAAAATTAAATAATCAAAAAAATTACGCAGCCCTGAAATTAAACGTGCTTGAGAACGGGCATTTAAATTTTTCGAAGCATCATATATAAACTGCTGAATATCATCAGCTGTAATAACAATAGGAGAGACCTTCATTTCATTTTCTTCTAAGAATAAAATAAGTTTTTTCACATCTAAGGTATAGCTGGCAATTGAATTTTTAGCTAAGCCTTTTTCAATCTTAAGATGTAATTGATAGTCATTAATGGCATTGTTCCAATTCATTTGATGAAAATACAAATTTTGAAGTTTAAATATTTAAAATAAAAGAGATATATTTGGCCCTTAATTTTAAACAAAAACATTTAATATGAAAAAAATTATTTTAACAACTCTAATTGCTGTTTTGGCTATAGTTAGTGTAAGTGCTCAAGCTACTTTTGGTATAAAAGGTGGGGTGAATTTTGCGTCAATTTTAAATGAAAATATAGCTGGCGTAAAAGGAAGAACATCCTTCCATGCTGGAATCGTTACTGAAATTGAAACTTCGTCAACAACATCGGTTCAAGTGGAAATTGTGTATTCTGGCCAAGGGTTTTCTTATGAAGGAGGGCTTATTGATATTGAAGATGTTCCAAAAGATACTTATAAACTAAATTATTTGAATATACCTTTCGTATTCAAATATTATGTTAATGATGAATTTTCTGTTGAAGTTGGACCACAAGTTGGGTTTTTATTATCCGCTAAAACTGATGAAGGCGATATTAAAGTAGATAAGTATTTTACTGCAGCATCTTTTGATTTGTTGTTTGGTTTGGCTTACAAATTCGATAACGGTTTCAATTTAAGTGCGCGTTATAATTTAGGTTTAACAGATATTTGGAAAGGACCAACAATTAATCCTGGATATCCTTACTATTATCAATATGGTAAAGTAAATGGCGTTGTTCAGTTAGGTCTTGGGTTTTACTTTAACTAGTATTTAAAAAATATTATAAAGGGAAGCAATTTGCTTCCCTTTTTTTTTGCTTCTATTATATCGCTAGTAATTGAGTTTTGAGACAACCTTATAATATTTAGATGTGGTTGATAGTCTTGAATGGCATTGTTTCATTTCATTCAAAAATATTTTTTTTATAAATGTTGGGACCTTTTTAAGATTCAAAAAATTGAATTGTTGTAAATATAATACCAATAAATTATTACGTTTAATCTCTTAGGGTTTAATTCCCCGCTGCTTGCCGAGTAATTATTATTGTTTATGGGAGAAAAACAAATATAGCTATTCTGATTTTTCAGATACCTCGTATGCTTGCATCGAGGTAGTTCATTAGATTTAATCTATTGTATTGATAATTAACTGTTTAAATTAAATATGTTATAAACAGTTGAATATTGTGTAATTATATGATTAGGTGCTGCTTATATTAGTTGTGAACAATTTAAATTGACTACCATTACAGTATTGGCATATATAATGTTAAATATTTGCTATATTTATAAATATTAACCAAAATAAATATTTAATTATGAAAAAAATTATGTTAACGGCATTGGTTGCGGTAATTACTATGGTAAGTACGAATGCGCAGAATTTTGGAGCAAAAGCAGGAGTTAATTTTGCTTCGATAACAGGTGATGAAACTGAAGATTTAGATGGAAGAACCTCTTTCTTCATTGGAGCTGTTGTTGAATTTGAAATTTCAGATAAATTTTCATTCCAACCAGAATTGTTATATTCTGGTCAAGGAGCTAAGTCTTCTTATTCATCAGAATCAGGAGATGTGAGTGAAGAAAGTGTAGTTAAGCTTGACTATTTAAATATTCCTTTAATGGCTAAGTATTATGTTTCTGAAGGATTTAGTATAGAAGCTGGACCACAAGTTGGGTTTTTATTGTCAGCTAAAAATGAGTATGAATATACTTTTGATGGAGATACTGAATCTGAGACAGAAGATATAAAAGAAGAAGTGTCTTCTATTGATTTTGGTTTAAATTTTGGTGTAGGTTATAAATTAGATAGTGGTTTAAATTTTGGAGCAAG
>JADWMI010000542.1 GCA_015767395.1 Bacteroidota bacterium
CAATTTCAAATTTTCAGAATTCCTATTTAATTGATGTTCATTTTTATTTCTTTTGAAATATTGTTCGCCGCATTTCCAACATAAATTACATAAACTCCTTTTTCTAAATTCCAATCCGATATAGATTCATCATAAAATACCAGATCATTTATATTTATTGAAATTTCAACAGCTTCAACAGCTCCTTTTTGCATTGAAATTTTTTGAAATCCTTTCAATTCCTTTATCGCTCTTTTAACGCTAGATTTAGGTTTACCTACATATACCTGAACGACCTCAGCTCCATCAAAATTTCCAGTATTTGAAACATTTGCAGAAACAACAATCTGTTCATCTTTTGAATACGTTTTTTTATCGATTTTTACATTCGAAATTTCAAAATTCGAGTACGACAGGCCTTCTCCAAAAGCAAATAAAGGTTCAATTTTTTTAGTATCATGCCAACGGTAACCAACTAAAATATCTTCCTTATAATATTGATTTACTCCATCTCCAGGATATGATAGTTCACCAAATGAATGTGCCGCATTATCTTCTAATTTCTTTGGAAAACTAAAAGGCAATTTCCCCGAAGGATTTACATCTCCACTTATAACATCTGCAATTGCATTTCCCGCTTCACTTCCTAAATACCAAGTTTGCATCAACCCTTTTACATTGTTAAGCCAAGGCATCTCAACAGCGTTTCCACTTACTAAAACTACGCCAACATTTTTATTTACTTTTAAAATTTCATTAATTAATTCATCTTGGTTAAAAGGCAAACCAAATTCTTTTCGATCTCCACCTTCACAATCCTGAAAATGGTTTTTATTTAATCCTCCAACAAACAAAACAACATCTGCTTTTGAAGCAACTTCAATAGCCTCTTTTTGAAGTTCTCTAGCATTCCATATAGAAGGGATAACCTCACCATAAACTGAAGGTCCAGAAGCATAACCCATCGCATAATTAATCGTTGCATTTTTATAACGCTCTTGTAACCCTTTCAATGGTGATATTTCATTCTTTGCTTTTAATTCAGAAGATCCACCACCCAATGTCAATCTCTTAGTTGCATTTTCACCAATCACCGCAATGGTTAATTCAGCATTATCCTTTATAGGGAAAAAAGACTTTTCATTCTTCAATAAAACAATTCCTTCTCCAGCAATTTTTCTGGCAACATCCAAATGCTCCTGATTATTTATACGACCTAATGAACGATTTTGACTCATGTTGGTTCTATACATTAAACGCAAAATACGACGCACCTTATCATCTACCACAGCTTCATCTATTTGGTTGTCTTGTATTAATTTTAAAAACGGATTTGCCAAATAATAATGATTATAAGCATTTTGGGTTGATGTTGTTAAACCATCTGTACCAGTTCCCATTTCCATATCTAAGCCATATAGCGCTGCTTCCTTTGTATTATGAGCTGAACCCCAATCCGAAATAACAACTCCGTCAAATGCCCAATCTCCTTTTAAAATTTTGTTTGTAAGCAACTGATGGTGGGTTGTATGTTGACCTCTAAATTGATTGTACGCACCCATAATAGACCAAGCTTCACCTTCTTCTACAGCAGCTTTAAAAGCCGGTAAATAAATTTCGTACAAGGCACGATCACTTACTTCCACATTGATATGATTTCTCCACATTTCCTGATTATTTAAAACATAATGTTTTAAACAAGCAGCTACACCGTTTTGCTGAACCCCTTTAATATAAGGTACTACCATTTTTGACGCCAAATATGGATCTTCACCCATATACTCAAAATTTCTTCCGTTTAAAGGTGTTCTGTAAATATTTACACCTGGGCCCAATAACACATCTTTTTTTCTATAACGTGCTTCTTCCCCTACACTTATGCCATATTCTTTTGAAAGTTTTGGATTGAAAGTTGCCGCCAAACAAGTTAAAGCAGGAAAGGCCGTGATGGAATCGTTGGTCCAACCAGCATAACCCCAATCATCCCATTTAATTTCACCTCTCACACCGTGAGGCCCATCAGACATCCAAACTTCAGGAATCCCTAATCGTT
>JADWMI010000543.1 GCA_015767395.1 Bacteroidota bacterium
AATTATATTTGGTAGATGCGACAGAACCATTATTTCATTCCTTAATGAAAACCTTATTAAAAGATTTGTTTTAATTTCTATAATAGAACTTCCATTTTTAGCCTATTTTATTATTTCAACATGCTACTGTAGTAAAAAAGCAAGCAATTGTGAAGTAGTTATGAATACCGTTTTAATTAAAAATAAGGTAATGAGTCATCGGTCGTAATGTTGAGAATATTAACAATATCACTAAAAATTGGATCAATTCAAATCACTGAAACATCAAGTTTGTTTATTAAAACTTTAATATGTATATTTATTACAATTATTGAGAACCATATTTAAATAGTGATAAAACAGAAATAAATCTATATCCAGAATGGGAATTTTCATTTTTATTTAGATATGAGTTGTTTTATTGCCGACGGCTTCCAAAAAGCAAATGGAAAATCTGAAACATTTTCCAGTTAGCACCTAGCATTAAGTTACAAATTTTGAATCAATAATAAACAACAACTAAAATAAGAAACAATGAAAACAGCAACAACTATCGTTAGTATACTATTAGGTCTTATACTAATAACCTTCGGACTAAACAAATTTTTAAATTTTATGCCAGTAATGGAATTGTCAGCTCCAGGATTGGAATTTATGGGAGCATTTGTAAAAATAGGTTATGGAATGACTGCTGTGGCAATTGTTGAGATTATAACTGGTATTCTCATTGCAACTAATAAATATAGAGCTTTAGCCTTAGTTATCTTATTTCCAATTATGCTAAACGCTTTATTATTTCATCTGTTTTTAGATCCTGAAAATATGCTTCCTGCTGTATTGGCAGTAGCAATGAATATGTTTCTAATGTACTCGGTAAGAGATAGATACGCTGCTCTTTTTCAAGCGTAATCAATATAAAAACAGCTATAATGAACATAATGGGTTCTGTCGTATCTAGTTTAGAGGAAACTAAAAATTTATCTTTACTTAAAAAAAGAGATGCTCAAAGGTCATTGTTTCCTAAAGGTAATCATATTACAAGCGGTTTATTTTAAATTGAGATTCAGTTTAAGCTATAGAGATGTAGAAGAACTCATATCAATCAGATGAATTAAAGTGGATCACGCTACCATTCAGCGTTGGGTATTCATGAAAAACAATTCATAAATAGAAAAAAATCAGTGGGTAAAAGATGTACCTTACTGTGCCCAGTATTCATTAAAGCATAACTCTTTGCGTTTTAGCAATTACTCTTAGTAGTATTTGCCTAAAAATTTCAGGTAAATTATGGAAGATATTGAATACCATCATTCTTATTTTTGCTAGTTTGTTACTGTTGTTAAACTTATTTTCAATGATGTAATTGTGTGATTTTACCAATTAATTAATTTTTTAACTAAAAAAGTGTGACTTTTTTTCAAATTTATGTACTAATAATATATATAAAAGTGCATAGAATGAAAAAAAATAGAAAAACCAACTACCTTACTTTAAATAGAAAGTTACTCAAATTCTATAATTGCGAAGTAAAGCAGTTTTATAAAATTTTAGGAATAAGATAAGACTTGATGTTGTCAAGTTATAAAAAACTCATCTTCAAACGCATCGAGGTTCATTAATTCAAAGATTCATTTTTTTGAAACCATTTTATTGGGCTCTCGAGCTATTAATTTATTTAATCGTGTTCTAAAACGTGGTCCGAATTTACACTGATTTGTTATACAAATATTTACTCTGATATGGTGAAATGTTTATTTACCGACTACGGTATTAAGTGGAAAAATATTTATCGATGAAATCACCCTTTTTTATAAATTATGGGAGGGTGCAATTTTAATTTTCATAAAGTTTATGGAAATATTCTCACCGTAAATATTATGATAAATAAATCAATTTTTCTTATCACTTAATAAAGTTATGTATAGAAAAATCAATTTTCTTATCATAATCAAATGCACAAGCAAAAAATAATTAAAATTAAAACCTATAAAAACAAAAAATCTCAGAAGGTTGAAGACTTCTGAGATTTAATTTTATCTTTGTATAAACCTGT
>JADWMI010000544.1 GCA_015767395.1 Bacteroidota bacterium
CTAAATTCGTTAGAGCCAAAAGACGTTCTTAACATCAAATTTGTTTCGCCAGAATCTATATCCGTAATAGACAAGTTTCCACTGGAACTTAACCACTTTTTATTATCAAGGGAATATTCAATTGAATAGTTAGAATAATATGGTATACTTAAATCTAATTGCAAAGTATCTGAACTTTTTATATACAACTCTGAATTTAGCTCTTGTAAATTTCCATTAACTCGCAATCTACTTACCTTAGGCATTTCTGAAGGAAATTTGCTTTCTAAATTATTTGTATTCACAACTAATACATCATTATAAAGTGCAATATAAACTAAGCTATCGTTTACAATTATTGCCTTTTGACCGCCTTCTCCTCTAACTAATTTATTATCATAATATTTCTTTTGTAAAAATTTTTGCGAATTACTATCCTGAAGTTTATTTCTAATAAAAATAGTGTTCTCATCATCTTTTAGGACTAATTTTTCATCCAAAAACTCATTTAACACAATTGAGTGTTGGTCTTCCCCAAGCATTTTATTTAGCGATTCAAACGATTCAATTCTATCTTCTATAGAGTTATAGACATACCAGTTACCACTACTATAAAAAGAAATATTTCTATCTACATTAAAAAGCCTTATATCAAATATGTTATCAAATTCTTTGTTAAATTTTTCATCTATTCTAATTACCTCTTCATAATTATCCGAAAACATAATTTTATAAATTCCTTTTTGAGCGTGAGCAACCCAAGCGATATGTGAAGACTCGAAAACTATATTTTTTATAGGAAAATTTAATTTACCAATATTCATTGACCTCCATGTATTGTTGTTTTTTTCAAAGAATGTTAACCCTCCATAATTTCCTTGAATATATTTACCGTTACTTTCAGGTATTCGTTGGAAAACATAACCTCCCGAACTAGCACTTAAAAAAGTAAATTTCCCATTCTCAATAACAAATGTTTTAGAATTATGACCACAAATTATTTGATTTCCTACAACTGTTAAAGACCATGTATGACCTTGCGAACCTTTTATAAAAAACACCCCTGTATCATTTACTCTATAAACCCCAGTATTTGTAGCCAAATAAACTTCATTTTTAAATGTAACCATATCATATACAGCCCCAATATTTTCTTTAAAAGGGTTTAAATAATATACAAATGAATCAAGATTAACTGAAGAAACACCATTATCCAAGGCCAACCACAAAATATTAGATTTATCTATGTAGCTATCCAAAACCGTATTGTTTTGTAATCCATTTTTTATATTAATATTTTGATAGGTCCTATTTTTCAGATGATACAAGTATAGACCGTTTTTTATAGTTCCAACATAAACAATATCATCTAAATAAGACAAGGCATTTAGTTCATGTTCTTTCAACAAGTCATTAAAACCACCTTCCCAACGTATAACTTTTCCATTTGAATACTCAAAACACCCATTTAAATCTGTCCCAATTAAGAGCTTACCTTCTTCAAGTAAAATGATTGATTGTACTTTATAAGGAGCTAACACTTCAGTACCAGGAATAATATCTAATTTGCCATTTTTATACTCAAACAACCCAACACCCTTCCCGAAAACAATAAATGAATCATTAACAACACAACCAGCCATTAATGTACAATCAGGACTAATTAATTCAACTTTTTCATTAGACAAAATATAAATCCTCCAAAATGATTTAAAAACGATTTTATTATCAAAATAATAGATATCCCATATTGTTTGGGAATCAACATCTTCTAAAGTTAATTGCTCACTTAAACTAGTGTATTTAAGCTCTCCTGTTTTTAACCGCTCCCAATAACCAAACTCTTCATAAGAGCCAGTATAAATTTTGTTACCTATGACCTTTACAGATCTTACAATTGTTTTGTTTGGTAGTTCATGTAGATACCAATTTAAACCATCAAACTCTAGTAATCCTTCATTATTACCAATATAAACTTCGCCATCAACACTTTCAATTCCCCAATTTTGATTCCCCCCTTTATAATCCTTAATATTAAAGTTATTAACTGGGG
>JADWMI010000158.1:0-2005 GCA_015767395.1 Bacteroidota bacterium
TATTGGGTAGCTTTTCACATTTTATAGCGGTCTTTTTTTATGTTTTACAAATAGATAAAATTTAAGCGATACTTTTTTATTTTACTGTTCGTTTTTTTAGTAAATTCATTCAAAATTTGCGAATTACAAAAACCCACAGAAATGAGATTCCGCCATTTAATTATTTCACTATTTTTTAGTGTTGCTTTTTTGTCGTGTAAAGATGAAAACCCACAAAAACAAACCAATAATCTATTTAAGTTTAAAGACTATATAAATTATACCACTTCGGGTGTGATTTCCGTTGCTGAACCAATTGCAATTAACTTGGCTAAAGAAGTTGAATCTTGGGAAGCAAACAAAGAAGTTTCAGAAGATTTAATTAGTATTTCTCCTAAAGTTGAAGGAAAATTAATTTCACTTAATACTAGAAGTGTGTTTTTTCAACCCTCAAAAAATTTAAAAGCAAATACCGAATATACCGTTTCGGTTAATTTAGGAGAGCTGTACAATAACATTCCTATTGAATATAAAAAATACACGTTTAAATTTAAAACAATTGAACAAAATTTTGCAGTAACAACACGTGGTTTTCAATCGTATTCCAAAGAGTGGCAATATGTTGAAGGGAGTATAAAAACTGCCGATATTTTAGTTTTAGAAGATGCAAAAATGTTGATTTCTGCAACACAAAAAGGAAAAAAACTTTCAATTAAATGGGAGGAATCCGAATCTATTAACACACAGTTTAGCTTTAAAATAGATAGCATTCAGCGTTTTATTGAAGATTCGGAAGTGCTGTTTTCATGGTCAGGAAAAAAGATTAATGTTGATACAAATGGACAAACCGCCTTAAAAGTTGTAGGGCAAAATAGTTTTTCCATTGTTAGCGTAAATGTAATTCAATCACCTGAACAATATTTAAAAATAAATTTCTCCGATCCACTTAAAAAACAACAAAATTTTAGCGGTTTGGTATTGATTAAAGGTGTTAAAAGCCTCAAGTTTATTGTTGACGGAAACAATTTAAAAGTGTATCCAAATAAGCATGTAGCTGGTAATGTTTTGGTCGATGTTTTTCAAGGAATTAAAAGTGTTGACGGTTTTAAATTAAAAAAATCATTTTCTGAAACTGTCGCTTTTGAACAAGTTAAGCCACAGGTTCGTTTAATTTCAAACGGTGTTATTCTACCTAATTCAGAACAGTTAAAAATTAATTTTGAAGCCGTAAACCTGAAAGCAGTTGATGTTAGAGTTATTAAAATTTTTGAAGACAATGTATTGCAGTTTTTACAAGAAAATAACTTAGGAAACGCCAACAGTCATAACATTAGAAGAGTTGGACGTAGAATTGCTAAAAAAGCAATTAACCTTATTAATAGTGATATTGAAAACACTGGAAAATGGAAGGCTTACTCTATAGATTTATCAAAAATAATAAAAACCGATCCAGGATCAATTTACAGAGTTGAATTAAGTATGAAGCCTGAATACTCGCTGTATAAATGTGAAAATTCTGAAATGGATTCAGAAGAAGAAAACGACTACGACTATTACGAAGAAGATTATTATTACAATGCAGACAGTTATTCTGTACAAGAAGCCGAAGATTTAGATGATCGCGAAGAACAATATTGGGATAATTTAATTTACCGTTACAATAACACTTATTACAGTTGGAGAGATCGAGATAATCCTTGTAAAAATGCTTATTATTTAAACAACGATAGAGCAGTTTCAATAAATGTTTTAGCATCCAATTTGGGTGTAATTGCCAAAAAAGGTGAAAATAAATCATACTTTTTTGCGGTAACCGATATTTTAACCACCAATCCAATAGCTGGAGCAAACATTTCAATTTACAATTATCAACAACAAGAAATTGCAAAAACTACAACCAATAAAGAAGGAATTTCAACCATAAAAATTGGCAAAAATGCCTACTTCGCAATTGTTTCAAACGAAAAAAATAAAACGTATATAAAATTAGACGATGGAAATTCATTGTCGTTAAGTAAATTTAATG
>JADWMI010000158.1:2015-5857 GCA_015767395.1 Bacteroidota bacterium
AAAGGTTTAAAAGGATTTATTTACGGCGAACGGGGAGTTTGGAGACCTGGAGATTTAATTCATTTAACTTTTGTATTGAACGACAAAGCAAATCCGTTACCAAAAGAACATCCAATAAAATTAGAAATTTCAGATGCGCGCGGAAAGTTAACCTACAAAAAAGTTACTACTGAAAATGTAAACGGGATTTACAAATTTACCGTACCAACTTCAAGTTCCGATCCAACAGGAAATTGGAACAGTACTGTAAGTGTTGGTGGTGCAAAATTTTCAAAAACATTAAAAGTTGAAACTGTAAAACCAAATCGGTTAAAAATTAAAATCGATTTTGATAAAGAAGTGCTTTCAAACAAACAGCCAATTAAAGGAACGTTAAATGTAAAATGGTTACACGGCGCACCTGCAAAAAGTATAAAAACAGAAGTGAATGCGAAGTTTACAACCACTTCATCTGCGTTTAGTAAACAATATCCCAACTATATTTTTAACGATCCAATCCGTAAATTTTCTTCGGAAGAAGTCAAAATTTTTGATGGAAAATTAGATGCAACTGGAAACGCAACAATTTCAAAGCAAGTAAATTTAAAAAACAAAGCTCCCGGCATGTTAAAAGTGGCATTTTTAACCAAAGCTTTTGAAAATGGGGGTGATTTTTCTATGGATGTAATTTCAAAAAATTACGCACCATATAGTTCATTTGTTGGGTTGAAATTACCAAAGCCAAAAGCATACAGTTCTTATGAAACAGATAAAAATATTGAATTTGAGGTGGTTTCTGTTACTGCTGAAGGAAATCCAAAACCACAAACAGCGGTTGAGGTTCAAGTGTATAAAATAAAATGGCGTTGGTGGTGGAGTTCATCTTATGACGATATTTCTTCCTACGACGGAACAAGTTATCATAAACCATTTAAAAAATTAAAAGTTACAACTGATTATAAAGGAAAGGGAGTTTTCAAAATAAATATTCCTGAAAGAAACGGTGGTCGTTATTTAATTCGAGTAATTGACAAAAAAAGTGGTCACGCAACTGGAGCAACCACGTATTTTTATTCAAATTGGTGGAAACGCCCAACAAACGATCCTGAAGCTTCAAAAATGTTGGTTTTTTCTGCCGATAAAGATAAATACAATGTTGGGGAAACTGCTATTATTACATTCCCTTCAGGAACTGAAGGTAGCGCTTTGGTTAGTATTGAAAACGGCACAGAAGTACTAAATACAGTTTGGCAAAAAACACAAAAAGGGGAAACAAAGGTTGAAATTCCAATCACTAAAGAAATGACGCCTAATGTATTTGTAAACATTTCGTTATTACAGCCGCACGCATCAGTTGCGAACGATTTACCGTTGCGTTTGTACGGTGTAATTCCCATGTTGGTTGAAGATCCAACTACACGTTTAGAGCCACAAATTTCGATGCCAGAAGTATTAAAGCCAGAAGAAGAATTTACTGTAAAAGTAAGTGAGAAAAATGGCAAGCGAATGTCGTACACTATTGCAGTTGTTGAAGAAGGTTTACTCGATTTAACACGATTTAAAACACCTCAAATTTGGGATTCTTTTTACACACGGGAGGCTCTAGGCGTAAAAACCTGGGATGTTTTTGATGATGTTATTGGTGCTTACGGTGGTAAATTGGAACAAGTTTTTGCTATTGGTGGAGATGGAGATGCTGCCGAAGGAAAAAACAAAAAAGCGAATCGTTTTAAGCCTGTTGTTGTTGTTTTAGGTCCGTTCACAATTCCAAAAGGAAAAACAGCAACGCATAACATTAAATTGCCAAAATATATTGGTTCAGTACGTACAATGGTTGTTGCGGCAGATAATTCAAATGCTGCTTATGGTAAAACCGAGGCAACTACGCCAGTTCGTAAACCGTTAATGGTATTGGCTACTTTGCCAAGAAAATTAAGTCCGGGCGAAAAAGTTACCTTACCAGTTACTGTTTTCACCATGGAAAACAAAGTGAAAAATGTAGCAATTAATTTAAAACTTTCTGAAGGAATTAAAATTATTGGTGAGAAAACACAACAACTAAAATTTAATACACCTGATGAAAAAATGGTGTATTTTGAATTAGATGTTTCAGAAGCAAAAGGAATTGGAACTGTTGAAGTTATTGCTGAAGGAAATGGTGAAAAATCTTCTTATGAAGTTGAAATTGATATTGTAAATCCTAATCCAATTTCAACAAAAGCCATTCCTGTTGAATTGGAACCTAATACAGCGCAAACCATCAATTTTTCTACTTTCGGAATTAAAGGAAGTAATACCGCAACTATTGAGTTTTCAACCTTACCTGCAATGGATTTTTCAGGAAGATTGAATTATTTAATTCGGTATCCACACGGTTGTGTAGAGCAAACTACGTCAAGTGTTTTTCCGCAGTTGTATTTAAGTGAAATTGTTGATTTATCAATTCAAAAGAAACAAGAGATCACTAAAAATATTGAAAACGGAATTGAAAGACTAGGTAATTTTCAAACTCCAGGTGGAGGGTTGAGTTATTGGATTGGACAAAATACAGCAAACGATTGGGGAACAAGTTATGCAGGTCATTTTATGATTGAAGTTTCAAAAAAAGGCTACGTTCTACCGCTTACTTTTATGAGTAATTGGTTGAGATATCAAAAGCATGCAGCACGTAATTGGAGACCAAGTTACAAGCTTTATAATTCCGATTTGGCACAAGCATATCGTTTGTATACATTGGCGTTGGCTGGCCATCCAGATTTATCTTCAATGAATAGATTGCGCGAGTTTAATCAGCTTTCAAACAATGCAAAATGGCGGTTGGCTGCAGCGTATGCCTTAGCTGGACAGAAAGAAGCGGCAACTAAAATTGCAAACTCGGCAAATATTAATTTTGAAAGTAGAAGAGGTGATTATTACACGTATGGTTCGGTAGATAGAAACAGAGCAATGGCAATGGAAACTATGTTGTTAACCAGAGATACTCAATCACGAGAATTAGCAAAATTAATAGCAAAAAGATTGTCATCGAGCAGTTGGTTGAGTACACAAACCACGGCTTATAGTTTGCTTGCGATGGCTAAAATGGCGGAAACAAACGGCGGAAAAGCCATTAAATTACAGTACAAAATAAACAGTGGAAACACCGAAAATGTAACAACTAAATTCGCTATTGCACAACAAGAATTAGAAGTATTGGATGGGCAAAATTCAGTTTCAATAACAAATAATGAAGATAATTTGGTGTTTGTAACGGTGTTAAATTCAGGGATTTTGCCTTTGGGTGAAGAAATTTCAGAAAAAAGAGGATTGTCTGTAAATGTAGTTTATAAAGACGCGCAAGGAAAAACTATTGATGTTTCAAAATTATCGCAGGGAACAGAGTTTGAAGCGTTTGTAACAGTTGGAAATTTGAAACCAGAAGATGTTCATGATATTGCATTAACAGAAATTTTTCCTTCAGGGTGGGAAATTGTAAATACTCGTTTTACCGATTTTGGTGATTCAACAGAAAGCAGTGCGAATTTTACGGATATTAGAGATGATCGTGTGAATTTTTATTTCGATTTAGGAAAAAATAAAATCAAAACGTTTAAAGTTTTATTGAATGCTTCGTATTTAGGCACGTATTATTTGTATGGTTTACAGGCTGAAGCAATGTACGATAATGATTATTTTACACGAACGAAAGGAAGATGGATTGAAGTAATGAAGTAAAGTGAAAACATTTTTAATTAAACATAAAATCAAATTAATAATAGCCGTTATTTTATTAACGGCTTATTATTTTTCGTTGCCAAAAAAGTTGTTTAATAATTCAACTTCAACTGTAATTGAAAGTGTTGAAGGCGAATTATTGGGCGCAA
>JADWMI010000545.1 GCA_015767395.1 Bacteroidota bacterium
GAACATTATTTTTCTTTTTCTTCAATAAGGTTAAACAAACGTTTAATGAAATTCGGTAAACCCAGGTACTCCATTCCGATTCCTCACGAAAATTTTCTTTACTCCTCCATATCTGTAAACACACCTCTTGATAATAATCTTCAAAATCCTCCTGTGAATTAGTATATGCCCTACACAACTTGATAATTATTCCCGAAAAAGGTAAAATAGATGTTTTATAAAAATCGTTACTCAATATTGCTTTTTTAGTTAGTGGTTTAAATTATAAATTATTACACGTTAATGAAAAAAAATGAAAAAAATTTGCTCAGGCAATGCATTAAGCAAAACGTTTGGTATAACAAGCATATCCTAAAGTTAGGTCACAATATTTTGTTATACATTATCCCTCTTTCACAATTCATTCAAATATAGCTAAAAAAAATATTTTAAAAAGTAGGAGTTGGTATTTTTGAAACATAGCCATCTTGGTTTTTTTGGTTATTCTATACCTAATAGCTATTAATTCTATTTTACAAATGTTTAATTAAAAATCGTTATTTTTCATTAAATGCATTGTGGTAGAGTTCTGTCACGTCAATTAAAATAAAAATTAAAGTTTTAGCAGATGTGACAGAACCTTAAATAAATGTCTCTAATTTTTCAATCATTTTTGTGCTTCCGCAATAAAATGGGCTCCGTTCGTGAATCTCTGAAGGTTTGATATCTAAGATTCTTTGAAATTCATCAGTTGCTTTTCCTCCAGCTTGTTCAGCTATAAAAGCTACAAGATTACATTCGTATAGCAGCCTTAACTTTCCTTTATTGTTAATATCACAATTTGGATACATGTATATACCACCTTTAATCATATTTCTATGAAAATCTGACACAATAGACCCAATATATCGAGAAGTATATGGCCTATCTTCTTTAATTTCTTGACAATACTTTATATACTCTTTTATTCCTTGAGGAAAATGTATATAATTTCCTTCATTTACTGAATATATTTTGCAGCTACAACAAAGAATGAAGGGAGATTAAATGTTGAGACTTATCAATTCCAACGAATGATGAACATAATTCATATTGAAGGTGTAATTGAAGGGATGAATATTGCTTCTTTAACAAAGTATAAAAGAGAACTTGTTGAGTCGGCCTTGAATAATTTGTGATAATTCTCAATTAAAAAGATGATTTTTTATAAGCCATTTCATTCAGTTGAGGTGGCTTTTTTATTGTAATAAACTACATTATCATGTAGTTGCCATCTTAGGAAGAATATTCTAATTTCGACGTTCAATTAAATTTGAGCTAACTAATTTGGGGTGTTAGTTAGTTTGGTTAATTAAAACAAACCTATTAGATAGATATATTTAATAGGTTTTTTTATACAGCTATCCATACACGCATAACAGATACTTATACACTGTTTTTACGTCACTATGTGCGATTTAAGGCACTATCTACAACTAACCAAACAAACTATGTATCTGACAATAAAACCGTTTAAAAGGATGTGTTAAACTGATGTAATTTAATTTCATTCTAAACGATTATTTAGATAGCTTTAAGATGATTTTTTTAAGATTAGTAAAAGAGAGCCATTTCATTTGTGAGAGTTTGAAGTGGCTTTTTTTATATTTAATAAACCACATTATTGTGTAGTTGTGCTAACCTCGTTTATCTCTTATCTTTGATTTAACTAAAAAAATATGATTATGAGAACTACAAATGATTTAACACCGACAGAATTAAGAGATGGTTTATACTTTTCAAGTTTCAAAAAATGCAAACGAGTTCAGTGGTATGCACACAGGCACTTCAGTTTTTAAAAACAACTAACTTTTAATACAAGCCATTTCATTAAGTTGAGGTGGTTTTTTGTTAATAGTGATTATTAAACATTTCAAGTTTTGTTAGGAATTAGAATTGATTTTAGTTATATTTATCAGATATATTGTGATAAGGGAATAGTAAATTAAGTTAATTAAATTTTCTACGCAATAGTAGTTAATGTCTGTAAACTATTTGCCCTTATAACAT
>JADWMI010000546.1 GCA_015767395.1 Bacteroidota bacterium
AGCCGTTCTGTTTTTAATTCTGGAAAAGGTTGAAATTTCATTTAAATCAGTTTTTTGAATTCTTAAGTTTATTCGTTCTCCAATAATAGGGTTATTATATGTGCCGCGCTCCAACTAAAGTTTTGTGCGTTTAAACCTTCCCCTGTGATTGGATGGTAATTTTCACGAATGGATTTTCCTTTTCCTAAAACGCCTTCTGCACCTTCAATAATTTGAATGGTAGCTTTTTCTGCTTCTTCGTTAAATCCATAATTTTGTAAGCCCTTAACTCCGAAATATGCCTGGTCTAACCAATTTGGACCACGCCAATAGCCTTTGAGAGGGTTAAATTTTGGATGATCAGCACTCATTGTTTGGAACGGGACTTTGGTAAAGAATTTTTCGGGGTTCATCATGTTTATTTTTACAGCTTCAGCTTGTTTTTGAGTAGCCGCATTTGCCCAAAGTGCTGTCCAACCTTCACTACCTTCACCTTTAATAAATACGGTACCTTCTATATTGGTATCATAAAACCAGCCATCTTTTTCGTTATAGAATTGTTCTTGAATTTGATGTTTTAATTTTTTAGCTTCTGCTATAAATTTTTCAGCTTCATTTTTTTTGTTTAAAACCAGCGCTAATTCAACTAAAAACTTTTTTTCAGCATATAAATAAGCATTTAAATCAACACTTTCTTGATTTAAAGAAAAAGCACCTTCTTCATTTTTTAAAATTTTGGAGTCATCAAAACGAATGGCATTGTCCATTCCGCTTTCCCATTTGGCAGCAATTAGACTGCCATCAGTTGAACCATATTCGCAAAGCCCATCTTTGTCGTGATCTCGTTTTTGATACCACCAATGATGATATTTCTTCAATTTTGGATATAATTCTTTTACAAACTCAAGATCGTTATCTTTTTTATAAATTTTTGAAACAGCCCAAGCCGAAAGCGGAGGTTTTGTATCTCTGTAATTGGGTTTTTCAATCAAGGTGTCTCTAAAAATACAATCAACAATAAAACCATCTTCCTGTTGTAATTCGAACATTAATTTTAGTTGTGATTTTGCTAAATCCGTATTGTAATATGATAAGCCTACTGCATGTTTCCAAGAATCCCAAGCCCAAAAACCATTGAACCATTTGTAGTGATAACTTGGAAATAAACCTTCATGCTTTATTTCGCCAGCAGGAATTCGCCAGTTATTTTGTAAAGTTAAATGTGCTTTTGCTAAAACTTCAGAATATTGAGTGTTCTTAAAAGCTTCTTTCTTGTTTTCTATTAATTGTTTTAGTTCTTGTTCTTTCTCAGATTTACGTAGCTCTAAAAGTTGATTGAAATTGATATTTGAAAGTTGTTTTTTTTCTTCTTCCCAAGAATATTCTGGGAATATAAATGATTGAGTAATAATTAATTCTTTTGATTCATTTGATTTTAGAATAAAAGCATTTGGACTTGTAAAATAAGTAGCGTCTGTATATTTAATTTCAGTTGCTTTTGGAAATATCAAATGACCTATTGCTTTTGAATTTGGGGAATGAATAGTAACTTCATTTTTGTATGAAGAAATATTTAATTCTTTTGCTAAAAGTGCTGCATTATTCCAGTGAAATTCTAGGTTAAGGTCCGTTCTACCTGTATTGGTGATAACTGATTTTATAATTGCTGAATGCCCTGAGGCATAAACCAATTGTTGTTTTAATTGGATATCAGGACTTTTAAAAATTTGCTCTAAATGACTGCTAAAACTGGTTGTTTCAATACTATTCCATTTTACATCTTTTAGTTGAAGTTGGGCCAATGTTGAACTGCTCCAAATCCCATTTTGTTCAGTGAGTAAAAAAGGGCCAGAAAAACCACCATAACTTGATAAAGTATCGGGGAAACTAAAACCAAACCAAGCGCCTTGGTCAGAAAACATAAGACCATTTTTATCAAAATCACTTTTTGGTGATATGGTATAGTTTAAAATATTTTTACTGAAGTTTAAATATGCAGTTTTATGCTCGTTTTTACTGCAAGAGAAAAGAGTGGTAAGAAATAAT
>JADWMI010000159.1:0-4035 GCA_015767395.1 Bacteroidota bacterium
TAAACCAGCAAACAAAATCCAGGATTTACAATATTTTGGAGAATTTGGAGGTGTAAATCCTTCAATTTCTGATTCCGCAACCTACACATTTTTACATGCCAAAACAATGCTTGATACTTTTGAAGGTCATGCTGAAGGCTGCTATTTATATTCACGTCATACAAGTCCAAGTAACTTGTATTTGAGCGAGGCTTTGGCGGCTATGGAATTTACAGAAACAGCAAATGTTGCTGGTTCAGGGATGGGAGCAATCACTTCAGTATTACTTCAAGTTTGCGGAGCAGGAGATCATATTGTTGCCAGTAGAACCATTTATGGAGGAACTTATGCCTTTTTAAAAAATTTCACTCCAAAATTTAATATTTCAACTTCTTTTGTTGATATTACTTCCTTAGAAAAAGTTGAAGCAGCGATAAATTCAACAACAAAAATGATTTATTGTGAGGCTATTAGCAATCCGTTATTGGAAATAGCTAATATTACTGAATTGGCTAAAATTGCTAAAAAACACAATATTATTTTAGTCGTAGATAATACATTTTCACCATTAATTATTTCACCTCAAAAATTAGGAGCTGATGTAACAGTTCATAGTTTAACCAAGTTTATAAATGGTACAAATGATACCGTGGGGGGAGTAGTTTGCGGGTCTCAAGAATTTATAGATAGTTTACGGAATGTAAATAATGGAGCGGCTATGCTGCTAGGCCCTGTAATGGATAGTTTTAGGGCTGCTAGTATTTTGAAAAATTTACGAACCCTACATATTAGGATGAAAAAGCATAGTGAAAATGCTTTGTTTTTAGCTGAAAATTTTGAAACTGATGGGTTAAAGGTGGTATATCCAGGATTGAAAAGTCATAAAGATCATCAACTTTTTAAAGATATATATAATAAAGAATATGGCTTTGGCGGAATTATGACCATTGATGTTGGAAATTTAGAAAAAGCAAATGAATTAATGGAATTAATGCAAAACGAAAACTTAGGGTATTTGGCGGTAAGTTTAGGGTTTTACAAAACGTTATTTAGTGCGCCAGGAACAAGTACTTCTTCTGAAATTCCTGCTGAAGAGCAAGTGTCTATGGGGCTTTCAGATGGAATAATTCGTTTTTCAATTGGGTTAGACAACGATATTGAACGCACCTATAGAGCAATGAAAATGTGCATGAAAAAAGTTGGTGTACTATAATTGACTTCTCTTTTTTTTTAAATTGAGGCCCCATTCGTTACTGCATGGGGTTTTTCATTTGCTAAAACTTTCAAATTTCCGTATTATTACACTTCTTTTAAAAATATAGGATGCAAGACAGCGAAAACCTTTCAGAAATAAAAATTAAAGATCAAAAAATAATACAAAATACAGAATTGAATATTTGGGAAGCTTTAACACCCGTTTTTGCTTTAGTCATCATGCTCTTTTTTAATGTTTACGTATATGGGGATGACGCCTTGAGTGGAAGCAATCAATTTGTTTTATTGTTAGGAGCAACAGTTGCTGCCATTGTTGGATTTTTGAATAAGGTTACATATAAAACAATGCTGGAGGAAGTTGCTGAAAACATTAAATCCACAGCAGGAGCGATTTTAATTTTGTTAATGGTTGGCGCTTTGGCAGGAACTTGGTTGATAAGTGGGATTATTCCTACGATGATTTATTACGGACTTCAAATTTTGAACCCTACCATATTTTTAGCAGCTTGTGTTGTTATATGTGCAGTAATCTCAATAGCAACAGGTAGTTCTTGGACAACCTCTGCAACCGTTGGTATTGCATTAATTGGTATTGGTGAAACTTTAGGAATTTCATTAGGAATGACAGCCGGAGCTGTTCTTTCTGGAGCTTATTTTGGTGATAAAATGTCACCATTAAGCGATACCACAAATTTGGCTCCAGCGATGGCTGGTGGTGAATTGTTTGATCATATAAAATATATGACCTATACTACGGTTCCAACTATTGTAATTACTTTAATTGTTTTTATAATAATTGGTTTGGGAATTGACACAACTGGAGTCGCTGATATTTCTGACAAATTAGTTTCAATAAAAGAAGCGTTTAATATAACACCTTGGTTATTTGTAGTGCCTGTAATGGTAATCTTTTTAATTGTTAAAAAAACACCACCTTTAATTGCTTTATTGGCTGGTACCATCTTAGCAGGAATTGCAGCTTTAATTTTTCAACCAGATATTGTAATGAAAATTTCGGGCGCTGAAAAATTAGATTTTATGTCTGGTTATAAAGGGGTAATGAACGCAATAACAGTTGACACATCTGTTGAAACTTCAAGTGCTGAATTGAATGATTTATTTAGCTCAGGAGGTATGAAAGGAATGTTGGGCACTATATGGCTAATAATTTGTGCAATGGTATTTGGTGGTGTTATGGATGCTATTGGAGCACTGGCTAAGATTAGCAATGCCATATTAAAATTATTTGATTCTGTTTTTGGGCTTTTTGCCAGTACAGTTTTTAGCTGTATAACTTTAAATGCCACTGCGTCTGATCAATATTTGGCCATTGTGGTGCCTGGGAAAATGTATGCAAAAGCTTATAGAGATAAAGGGTTGGCTCCGGAAAATTTAAGTAGAACTCTGGAAGATTCTGGAACAGTAACTTCTGTATTGATACCTTGGAATACTTGTGGGGCTTATCAATCAGGTGTACTTGGTGTTAGCGTGGGAGAATATTTTGTTTATGCTATTTTTAACTGGTTGAGTCCTTTTATGACCTTGACTTTTGCAGCTTTCAATATCAAAATAAAGCAATTAGTTAAGAAATAATAGATTATTTGTTGATCGCTGATTCATAAGAAGTTTTAATAACAAAAAAGCTTTATCAACTTACAAACTCTTGACTTAAATAAAGAAATTCCAAACCAAACCAATTCTAAACGTTAAATCACGGTATGGATAGGTTGGGGCAGAATAATAATTTCTTCCTGTAAAACCAGCACTGAAATTTTCTAACTGTAAATAAACCCTTGTACGTTGAATTCTTAAATTCACGAAAAAATCTAACATTGGGAAGTTTCCAATCTCATCAGTATTTTGCAGGTTAAATTCACTAATCAACGGGTTGTAAGCGTTCATTTTATAGGCGCTGAAATAGCTAAAGGTAACACCTGTTTGAAAGTAAAGAGGATCGCCTTTAAACACAGCTGTGGAAAAGAGTAACGTATTTCTGGTTACCCAAGTTGGAACTCTAAAAAAGGATTCTCCTGAAACGACACTTTGATACATGACGGTATTGTCTAAAGTAAATTTTTTATAAGTAAATGCTTTTAGCAATTTTACTTTAAAATAATTAAGTGTTTCTGCTGCTTGTTCAGGTTTAGAGGCTTCATTAAAGTAGGTGTAATTGTCAATTACGTTATAACTGGCCTCAACACTGGCCCATTTTTCTGAATTAAATGCGCCACCAAATATGGTGATTTTTTCATTTCCGAAATTGTTTTGCCAATTGTAATCTTTATAATCACTTTGATACAACTGTTTGTTAAAGTCGGGTGACTTAGATGTAAATTCGGCAAATCCTTGAAAACTAAAAAGGCTATCTTGTTGATAGCTGATTGCTGTTTTTAATGTGTTTCCGTTAATGTCACCAAACAAAATTGTGGATGCATCTGCTTTTAACTGAAGGTTGCCAAATGTTTTTATCCATTCCGCACCTATTGAAAGGGCATCACCTTTTAGCTTGTCAGAAATTGTATAATCATCATAATACAAAACACTATTATAATGGTAATTGTAGGTTAAATAATTGGTTTTAAATTTTAAGCTACCAGTATAAATAGAATAAAGTTGCAAGTATAATTGTCCGTCAAAATTTTGATAAGAAGTATGATCTTGAATATCGTTTACAAATGCTTCACCAAAAAAATTACTCGCACTTGCCTGGGTAAAACGATAATGTTTGGTTTCATACATGATCGTATTTCCAAGTCGTAGATTAAACAACTGCTTCTCTTCAGTATTGACAATTGATATAGAATCCGTTATTGGGATTTTAGCCAACAAGGCTAAAGAATC
>JADWMI010000159.1:4135-5837 GCA_015767395.1 Bacteroidota bacterium
GTTGATTTTTTTTCAAAACTTCTGTTCGAAAATAAGGTGACAACCTGATCTAAATAATAACGCTTTCCTTCAAATTTATTTTCTGCACCAGTAAAATTCACTTCTAATCTAGACCTATCAGTATAATTGGGGTCATTTGACTCAAACAAATTAACAGATTCGGGTGTTAATCCGCCATTTTCTTCATTGTTTAAATCAAAACTATACATATGTCCACGAACAAAATAACGCTTGTTTTTGGTGTGATAATTAAATGTCGCTCTAAAATTACCATGACTTGCCAGAGCACTTTTATATTTACCTAGTGATCGCAATCCTTTATATGAAGCAGAAACATTTAATTGTTCTGAAGTATTTGCAGTTAACATAGCATCTAAAACCTGCCCTTGTTGCAATCCTTTTCTATACATCATTTCTGAAGTTGGGGTAGGGACATAGTAATAAGGTAAATCATTTAAAGTATAATAATTATACTGTTTTGCATTAAAACCTATGGCTGGGAAGATAGAACTCTCTTGAAAATTGTACCCCAATTTATTATAGGTTTGTCCTTGATTATGAAAAGCAATCAATTCAAAGTTGTCTTTTCTTATATAATTATGTTTATAATGTTTTTTTACTGATAAAGTGGTATCAATAAATGTAGTGTCATTTTTTAATGAAATTATTTTATAATCTTTATAGTTTGTTTTTCCTTCAATTGTAACTTTTCGTTCTTTACGATTGCGTGTGCTATCGGTTTGATACATAGTATTACCTCTAGAATCTTCAGATCTCGAAAATTGTGCGTTGCTATTCAAAAAGAGCAGTCCAAAAAATAATACTAAAAATACTTTTCTCATAAGTGGCAAAGGTAAAATATTTGATTGAAATGAACAGAATAAATTATATTGGAAATAATGCTATTTTTGTTTCATAAATATATAGAATGGCGCTTAAAAAATTTTATTTAAAAAACACGGTAGAAGTTGGAACTGATGAGGCCGGAAGAGGATGTTTAGCTGGACCTGTTGTTGCCGCAGCTGTAATTTTACCAAGTAATTTTGACCATCCTTTGCTCAACGATTCAAAACAATTAACAGAAAAACAACGAGCCATTTTACGCCCTATTATTGAAGAAAAAGCTTTGGCTTTTGGTGTTGCTTTTGTTTCAGAAGAAAAGATTGATGAAATAAATATTTTACAAGCTTCCATATTAGCAATGCACCAATCCATTGAAAATCTTTCAATAATGCCAGAGCATATTATTGTTGATGGCAATAAATTTAAGCCTTTTAAAAATATTCCACATACAACTGTTGTTAAAGGTGATGCTAAATTTATGAGCATTGCGGCAGCTTCTGTCTTGGCTAAAACCCATAGAGATGCGTTTATGCAAAAGATTGATGCAGAATACCCTAATTATTGTTGGAATCAAAATAAAGGGTATCCAACTAAAAAACATAGAGACGCTATTAGAGAATTTGGTGCAACCTTATATCACCGTAAGACATTCAAATTATTACCAGAGCAATTAAAATTAAATTTGTAGTATTTGGCATTAAAATGATACATTTGCTTTCCTTAAAAAAGTAACAATGATTAAAAGAACCAGAACTACAATTTCAAAATTCATCATTCATAAAGTTGGGAATAAATTCAACAGTGCTGCTAATATATTTTCAGAAAGTGCTATTACTTTTGATGAAGAAAGTTATGAGTT
>JADWMI010000547.1 GCA_015767395.1 Bacteroidota bacterium
AAGTGGAAAAGTAGTATGAATTCCTTCAAATAATATTGGATAATTATTTACAAGTAAATTAGCTGTTAATTCTTTATTTGATCTTGTTTTTACTATAAACGGAAGAGAAGAAAAAACATTTTTTATTTTTACCTTTCTTTTATAATAATAAATATTTTCACAATATTTTTCAAGCTCTTTTTGTTCTCCTCTTCCATATTCATAAGTATGTAATATAATTTGAAGACCTAATTTTTTTAGTGCTTTTAGCTTGAAGAAAACATCTATTACACCACCATAATTAGCCGGAAAAGGGACATCAAAGGAGACAATATTTAAAGTTTGATTATTCAATTTTTTTTAAATATTTTAATTAGTTTTTTGGATTCGTTTTCCCAAATTAATTCTTCGCTAGCTATTTCAAGTCGTTTAGAATAAAAACATTTGTCTCTTTGAAGAATATGATTAATTTGAATTGCTAGTTTTTTTGGGTTTCTATCTAGAATAATTTCTCCGACCTTATAATTATCAATTATTTTCTTCATTTCGGGTAAATTAGAAATTAAAATAGGGATTTTTGCTTGAATATAATCAAAAATCTTATTTGGTAAAGCATATCGATAATTCAATCCTAAGTCTTCTTCTAAGCTTATCCCTAAATCAGCAATGGGCGTTAGTTGAAGAAGTTCTGTAGGTGTTTTTTTTGAAATAAATTTTATTTTATCTTCTAATTTTAAATGTACAACTTGTTGTTTTATTTGCTCATCAATTTCACCATTTCCAATAATTACAAATAGTGCATTGTCAATATACAGCATCGTCTCAATCATAAGTTCTAAACCTCTTCCAATATTGATAGCTCCTTGATATAAAATGATTTTATTTTTTTTAATATCAAAAGGAAATGAACTTTTATCTAATTGATAAATTTGAACGGGGTAATTTTTAACAATTCTAAAATTGACATTATATTTAGATTTGTAATACTTGGCGATAGATTCACAAACAGTATAGCAATTTCTTAATTTGGGTAAAATATACCTTTCAATTCTCAACCAGAAGTTTTGAACAAAAGGACGATTAATGATTTCTGGTAATTCGGAAAACAACTCATGACTGTCATAAACTAATTTTGATTTTGAAATACGACTTACTAGATAATTTGGTAGTAGAGTATCTAAATCGTTAGCTAATAAGATGTCTTTTTTTGAAAATAGTAATATAAAGAAAAGGCGAAAATTATATTCAGCATAAAATAAAAAACCTTTATTAAATAGCAGTTTGAAACGGTAGGTTTTATATTTTCTTGTTAATGGTTTACTGTTTTTTAGTTTTCTGCCAATTAACAAAATATCAAAGTTCATTTGTGTTAAAGTTGTACACACTTTGTGAACTCGCTGATCAGTTACTAGATCGTTTGTTACAGAAACTAATATTCGTTTCAAAAGAAAATGATTTTAGGTAAGCACAAGTTAGGAATTCAAATTTCGTTTTAAAGATAAGTAATATATATTGGCTCCTAAAATAAATACATTTGTAATAATTATAGGCCAAGAAATTTGTAACATGTATCCATAAAGGATGAATAAAACGGCGCCAGCAGAATTTATTATTCGTAGTGTGCTTACATTTTTCATCATAAATGAAATTATCAATATTATGGAGGCTAAATAGCCAACCCATTCTGTATACTCAATTCCTAAAGGCATATATTGTTATATTAAAAGTCAGCAAATATAGTTATATAACAATTAATAAACCTGTATAAAAAAAGAAACCTCACTCCAAGGAGTGAGGAAAATTGCTATGAAAAAGATTGGCAAGCTATGAAACTTACCAATGCAAATATACATATTTTAATTATTAAATAAAAGGTGTTAATTGTTAAAGTTCTTATAATAAATGAAATATATCAAAATAAGGAGATTTACAACATTTTGAAATTTAGCACCTTTATGTTTGATAATTTATAAATTTTGACTTGTTAAGTTAATGAATAGACTATATTTAAAAAATTAATATTCAATATCAATTTTATCTA
>JADWMI010000548.1 GCA_015767395.1 Bacteroidota bacterium
CGTATGCAGTTTTTAGCTTTTGATTATACTTAATTATTTACTCAAATATAGATAAAATATTGGTTGGTTTCATTATTTTTTTCAACATAAACAAATCAAATTAGATCATTCTATTCAATAAAATTTTTAAGATAAATTACAGGTAATTAAAATTACTCAAACCTGTGTATTTCTTTTATAATTATACAATTCCCCAGTCATGAAATATTATTTTTACTCCTCTATAAAAATATTTGTAAAATTTTCTTGAATTTCTTCTACCTCACTCGCTTTTAATATTGAAAATTCTTTATTTAATGTTCGTTTTGAAAAAACACCATTATTTTGCTCTAAAAACCGCACCAACATAGCAACTGTTTTATCTGGCATTTCAAAATTATTATCTAGGTATTGTTTAAACTCATCGTATTTTCGTAAATAATTTACTTCGTTTGGAATTACTCTATCTAACGTGTCATTTACACAATCATATAAAAACTCTGCTTGTTTTGTAGCATCAAAATAACGGTAAAAATCAATGGTTTCATTGGTTACTTCAACATTATGGCTTGTAGTTTCTTTCCATTTAATATAATCTAATAATGGATGGGAATAGTTTTCTAACACCTTCCTATAATCATCTATATGGTCTAAAATTGATGCTGAAACAGGAAAAATAATACCTTGCTTTGTAAATTCTTTTTTCGCTAAAACATGATGAATCAAATACCGATGCAAACGACCATTCCCATCAACAAATGGGTGTATAAATACAAACCCAAAGGCAATAATGGCAGCTGCTAAAACCGCATCATATGTTTCTTCTTGCACTATTGTATTTGTAGCTATTAAACCATTTAATAACTGTTCAATATCTTGTTGTTTGGCTGAAATATGGTCTGGAATTGGTTCACCCGAACTTCTGTCGTGTTCACCAACAAAACCACCTTCACTCCTCAATCCCATTTTAACAAACCTACTACTTTTAATTACTATTTGTTGAAACCGTATTAATTCTTCAATACTTAAAGGTTTCTGGCCAGCTTGTCCAATGGCTTTTCCCCAACGTGTAGCTCTATTATTTCCTGGATTTTCTCCCTCTATAGTAAAGGATGCTTTAGAATCTTTTAGTAATAAAAAAGAAGATGCTCTTTGCAACGCATCTTTATGTACACTATTTAAAAAAGTATTTTTTTGTTCGGATAAATTTGCAGTAATGTAGCTTTCTAATTTTTCAGTTTTAAATATTAGCGGACAAAAATCTACTGTTCCTGGAAGGTTGTTTATTATTTTATGTCGTGTTGAACGAGTTCCATTAACTGCATATTGTTTTTCCTCATCTAGTAAGGGCACAAAATTTTTAATGGACAAATCTGGTATATTCAATTGTTTTTGCATTAACCACTCATATAAAAACCAAATTTTTCTACTGTACTGCCCTGTTGGTTCTTGTTTCAGTAAGTTAGTTATTTCATTTTCAGTAAGTTTTTCAAATAGTTTTTTAAAAAACAACAAGTTTACTCCTTCGTATTTTAAAGCAAAAACCAAATGCTTGTATAAAGTATCATCAATTGCATTTCTTGATGAAAATACATTCCAATTTTCAACACTATACCTTCTTCTTTTTTCACTAATTAACGACAACTCTTCGGGAAATGGCATCTTTAATTGCAAGCCACCTATAATGGCCCCATACCCCACTAATGTGCCTTCTTCAGGTACTTTCTTACCGTTAAAAACGCTGATTTTACGTGAAAAAGTATTCATTTGTATAAAATTAAGTAGGTTTAGTTCTATCAAATATAATGGAAAAATAGGTATTACTTTGGAAAAATAGGTGTATTTTTTATTTATTTTGGAAAAACAGGTGTTTTTAAGCCGTAAAAACAGGTTTTAAAATGGAATAAAAGGTTTGTTTTTATGATATTTTGGAAAAAATAGGTTTTTAAAAATGTGCGATGACCAAAAAAATATACTACAGTAAAAGTGATATTGAAAATTTAATTAAAAAAAAGGAATCTATATCATGATAGACTATATA
>JADWMI010000549.1 GCA_015767395.1 Bacteroidota bacterium
CCACAACACCTTTTAAAAAAGGTTCGAATTGAAGCATATTATAAGGTGTACAAAACATGATATGATTCTGCTTGAGCATGATTGAATAACCATCAATACCAATTTTAACATCGTTATCTTTTGCCCAAATTATTTTATAAAAGTCCCCAGTTCCCAACTGTTTTTCGAAAGAAAAACAATTAAAGTCTGTTAAGATTAAACTGCCTTGTTCTGGAGTTTTTGAGAATTTAAAGTTCATTTTATGATTTTTATTGTGAAATATAATATAAAAAAAATAAATATTTACCTTTAACTTATCTACCCATTCATCAAACATCAAATTTTCCTCCTTCCGTCATTAAATTTAATAAGTGTTTACTCGCTACTCTTTTATTTTACAAATAAGAGTTCATGAATCTCCTACAGTCGATTTTATTAACACGGTATATTATAGTACATTTTGTATTATTGGTTTAGCCAGTGGCTGAAGCAATGATCAAGAAAGTTGGCGCGCTGGCGAAATACCATAAAGGTTGTATCAAATAATAGTTATAATTACTTTTAATTAAAGTACATCTGTAACATTAATATCGTATCCATATATGCGTGTGCAAAAATAAGAACCCATATTCTTTTCTTTAAATAAAGATAGCTAAGTCCTAATGCCAATCCCATAAAACCTGTTTGAACAATGCCCATAGGTCCCCAGCTATAATGAGCAAACCCAAAAATAATTGAACTTATAATAACAACAATTACTGTTCCTTTTTTACTATTCAAACCCAATTCTGAAATTCTGTTTATTAAAAAAGCCCGATAAATAACTTCCTCACCTATCGACGCAACAATATAAACACCAACAAGTGTAAGTATTAGCATTCCTAAATTATCTTGTAAATAATCATAATTGCTCATATCAGATGTTTCAGGAATCCCAGTAATGTTTGCCATAATTATAGATCCAATAATGAATCCACTCAACGCTAGAATGAATACAACAAGCGACTGGAGAAAAGTTTTAAACCCAAACTTCCAATTAAATTTTTTAAAGCTAAATCCAAAATCAGCAAGACTTTCTCCTCTTAGTTTTAAACCCAAATACACTAAGGAAAGCATAATTATATTGGCGAACCATATAACGGCTTGGTTATAAATTAAATCGTGAGGGTTCTTAGATTCAAACAATTTTATAAACAAGAAAGCAGCTGCAAAAACTGTAATGAGTTCAGTTACTTTCGCTAATTTATTTATTTTTAAGGCTTGTTTAATGTTGTTTAAGAGTGATTGATTGCTTCGTGATTCTGTTTTCATAATTATGTATTGTTTAATTATTTAAGCAATAGTAGCCCTTTATATAGGTATAAAAGACCGAAATCAGGAAGTCGAACCATTTTATAAGGATTCTTTAAATTGTGTTGGTGTAAGCTTTGTAAACTTCTTAAAGGCGGTATTGAAGGAAGATTTAGAGTTAAAGCCTGAATCATACATAATTTCTTGGATAGTCATTTTCTCATCTGCAACATTAGACATGATGGATTTGGCTGTTTCGATGCGGAATTTATTTACAAAATCGAAAAAATTACAATTATAACCTTCGTTAATAACTTGAGACAGCACTTTTGAAAGCAAATTTAATTCTTTAGCCAAATCATCGATATTTAATTCACTGTCCAAATATCTTTTATTTACAGTTATATGATGCCATAACGTGGTCTTATATTCGAGAAGTTGAGCTTCGCTTAATGACGATCCTGAATATTTAATTTTTTCAATATGTGAATCTTGTGATATTAATCCGCTATCGTTTGTAGATTGATTAAGCATTTTAAACAATACCGAATTAATAAAATATAACATAAACAGTATCATTAGCAGTAAGGTTACTGCCATCCCGCTTTTTATACCCATAAATGGTAATATGGAATTGATGAGTGATATTGAAAATATCCCGATGAAACTATTAAGAATGAAATTTACAGATTTGTAATTTTCTTGATTTAGGTTTGAAAACGTCTGTAAAGCATTATTATATACTACTTT
>JADWMI010000550.1 GCA_015767395.1 Bacteroidota bacterium
TGTGATGGCACTAGGATTCGAACTAAATACTCTAACCCCTATATTTATTAGTGTTTTTCTACCTCTTGTAATATCTGTTGACCGATTTGTTGACCTATTAAATGATTTACTTTGTTGAAATTTGACTTTCTATCTTAATATAAAGATACAATTTTTAATACCATAAATAGTATCAAAACAAATCAAATACTATGATTCTGTTAGATGTGTAGTCTTAAAAAGCGTTCTTCTAAAACCTCAGTATATGCTATTTCCATTTTTTTAGACAGGAATGAATTTTGAATCATTTTTACCATTCCACTTTTGTTTTTTTGAAAACGATTAAATACACGATCTATTTGTTTATTACTTAATCCAAGACCTTCTCCAAAATTTACAAAATGTTTTTTTGTTAATTTTTTCTTTTTCCCACATAATGTTAAGGCTAATTCTTCTTTATCATCAGGATTAGCAATAACCACATTTAACAGATCATAAGCAGGTGATAATATCCACCCAGAAGCACTTTCAATCATTGAAAAGTTTTTTAAATGCATATCATTGTTTCCGGTTAAAAAACTAAATAATGTCAATTCAAATAAAAATAATTTATCTAATAATGTATTACTTGAAAATTGGCCTAAAGCCTTACCTACTTTCTCCATTGAACTTTTATATTTATCAAAAGCTTCTGTTATTTGAAACATATCAATCATATGAATCTTTTTCCCATCTTCTCCCCTATCGATTCGTTTTGTGATGTATGAAAGTTCCCCTGATTTTAATCTGATTAAAGATGAAGGAACCGTATTTATTTTTAAATATTCAGCCAAAAGCATTGTTAAATGTTCGTTTTGTGGCATTTCTGGAAATTCCAATGAAGGTGGTTTAAAAATATAGTTTCCTCCTAAAGCACCCACAACTGTTAATCTTTGATCTTTTGTTTCTTGATTAAAAGTCATTGATAATTTAGGCTGAACTCCTGGAACTGAAACACTACGTTCTACCACATTTTTGGCTAACTCAGACATTTGATCAAAAGTATATTCTAGTTTTGGAGCTTGCTTTGTTCCAAAAAATTTAAGACTGCACTTTTCGTGATAGTCAGTTTCAGTAGTTAAATTCTGATAACAATATAAACACTTATTCTTCATTTTCTTCCTTTAATGGTTGAACACTCACAGCTCCAATACAATTTTGACAACAGGCTAATAGCAGTCCCATTCTATCATTTGGGTTGATTTTCCAATTTTTTGAAGCAATGTTCAATAACCACCCTTCGGGAATTAATCCCTCAAAAAATGGAAATAATCGATTGTTTTTATAGGATTCATTTCTTACTGGTAGTGTAAATGTGATAAATTGATTAGGGAAATTCTCTACATATTCACTTGTGTACGTAAATGTATATTCCCCATCATCTGTTTCCACTAATTTTCCGGCAAGGATTGTATCATAAAATATTTCAGCACTTCTCATCGGTTAATTATTAGGTTCTTTATTTTCTTTTAAACTTACTGGAGCTAGCTGGTGTCCAAACATTCTTAGGACTAAATTTACTTTATCCATATTGAGGTTTGTTTTCCCTTGTTCAATTTTTCGGATGACTGTTAAAGCAACACCTGTTCTTTCTGCAAATTCTTCCTGAGTTAAATTCACTTCTTTTCTGCGCTCTTTTACAAACTGTGCTAAATCTTTCATTATATGCTTCTAAGTATAATTCAATACAAATATACTAAATTATATGTATTTACGTATATTTTAGTATAAAACACACTATTTATATGTTAAAGCATATAGAAAAGATGAAAAGTAGTGTTATGATACTTTTCTTAAATACTCATTTACTATTTCTAAATTAATTCCTGAGTATTCTGCAAATTCTTCTGAAGTAATAAATTGATGTTTTTGTTTACCAAAATGGTTTTTAATTGCGTTGAGCAGTTTACGCCCATAGCGTTCACTTCTACCAGTGATGCATTGGATGTCTTTTGGGTATATGCAAGCTCTTACTATTTTCATTGTTTTCATACACTA
>JADWMI010000551.1 GCA_015767395.1 Bacteroidota bacterium
TTTAATAGGTTTTTTTTAGCACTTTACTTACATTTTAATACAAGCCATTTCATTCGGTTGAGGTGGTTTTTTTATTATGATTAGTAGAAAGGGTGAATACCCCCCCCCATTTCAAAACAATAATTTACATTACATTTGATCAACTACTAACTAAACTTTTATTTATGAAAAAAATTACAATTTTATTGTGTGTGTTTATAATGGCTTCTTGTTCTTCTGATGGAGGTGGCAATGAATGGGCAGATATGGATTATGGAGGAGGATTTGGTTCTTATGATTTAGATATTGATTTGGGCCCTAGTTTTCAGAGTATCACAATAACATCTGAATGTGGAAACGCTGAGAGTGAGAAAGAGTATTGTGTTTCTGGTTCAACATGGGATGAAGTACTTAACGTCAACAATACTCGTATAGATGTTTGTACCGAAATCACTTTTAAGGATTTAGATGGGAATTCACATACTGGTCTTTATAAAAGTACCATATTCACGTATAATGAAGATGAGGTAAATTGCCAATAATAAATCTAAGATTTTAATGAATCTAAAAATAAAGCCATTTCATTCAGTTGAGGTGGCTTTTTTATTTAGATGACATCTCTTGTCGTGTTAATATCTGTAATTCGATTGTATATTGCAGTATAATTGATGAAACATAAAGTAAATTCCAGTGGAAGCTCTAAAAAGAAACATCAATATTTATTAACCTTTAAAGCCTCTTTATTTCTCCAAGATTAATTTAATACTAATTAATAAAATTAAGATTTCATTCAGTTGGGGTGGCTTTTATATTAGATATGCCACTTAACGACATACAAGCGAGATGTTTTTTATAAATTAAAAATTTGTTAATAATATCAATTAAAAATTCTTAAATTTAACTTTATAAGATTTTATGTCTATTAGATTAAATCCAATTTCATTGAAAAAAATATTGTCAAATGTTTAGCGTCTTATGATCATTAGTGATTACTTTAATTTAATTCTTCTATTTGGAGCAGCAATGTCTTTGTTGATGTCATTGTTTCTATGGTTTTCTCCGCCTATTTATTTCTCAAATAGAGTTCTAAGTAGCTTAATGTTTATTTGGTCATTTACTGTTATCAGCTTTTCTGTACAGTCTCATGAGTTTTTTATGAGATTTCCGCATGCGTTTGGTTTAGGATCAATATTTCCTTTTTGTTTTTTTCCATTGATGTATATGTATATTAAATCTTATTTATACCAAGATACTCGGAAAATATCCTATTATTGGTGGCATTTTATTCCATTTTTAGTTTTTGTAATAAGTATGAGTCCATTTTTTTTTCAATCAGGTGAAGCAAAGGCCATAATTATTAAAAATCGAGATATAGAGTGGTTGTTTACTATTTTAAATTACGGAAGTATAGTCGTAGTTCTTCAGGGTATTGTTTACTCTATCTTATCGATAAATTTATTACAGCATTTTCAATACTTTAGGAGTAAACGTTTAACAAAGGAGCAAACATATTCTGTAAAATGGATTATGCAATTTGTGCTAATAAATATTTTTTTATGGGCAATAGGTACTACTGGTGCAGTGATGGATATGTTAAACATTAGAGTGCCAATTGATCCCTTTAAAATTTATTATTTAGGAATAACGCTATTAATGCTAAGACTTGGTTATTTTTCTATAAAACATCCATATTCTTTTTCTTTGGAAGCAAGCAATCAAATAGGACCGTTTGTTGAGAAAGAAAAGAAGGAAAATTATGTTTCCAGTAGTGAGGATAAAAACGATTTAAGAATTATTAGTAATTATATTAAGAATGAAAAGCCTTATTTAAAAAATGATCTGAATTTGCAAGATCTTGTAGTTGGAACGGGATTTACAAAACACAGAATATCAGAACTTTTAAATAAGGAGTTGTCTAAGTCTTTTTACGACGTAATAAATGAATATAGAATTAATGAGGTCATTAGGTTAATTGATGAAGGGAAACACAAAGAGTTTACGTTGGCTCATTTAGCCGAAAAAGCGGGTTTTAAT
>JADWMI010000552.1 GCA_015767395.1 Bacteroidota bacterium
AAATCGGGGTTCAATTGTTAATGAAATCTTTTATGTTCAAAAAGGCATTAATGCAAGAACATTTTAACGAAAGCTATATTGAATCCTATAAATATCCAAAAGCAACATTGAAAGGTTATATTGCTAATTTTAATGAACTAGATACTCAAAATACAACCGTTGAAATAAAAGGTGTTTTATCAATTCATGGAGTGGAAAAGGAAATTAGCACAATGGCTAAAATTGAAGTTTTAAATGATCAAATTAATCTAACGGGTACTTTTATGGTTGAGGTAGCCGATTTTAATATTAACATCCCAACAATAGTTCGAAATAATATTGCAAAAACAATCAAAGTAACTTTTGATTTAAAACACAAACCATATAAGTAAAATTTTAAATTTCAAACAAATGAAAAATTTACTATTTATTCTTCTAATCTTTATGTTACCTAATAATGGGATTTCTCAAACCTTAGATGATATTTTAAAACAAGAATCGTTGAGTGAAGAAACCACTGTTTCAGGTACTTTTAACGGGACAAGAATAATGAACGGGCAATCTATTGAAACCAGGCAAAAAGGAGTATTGGAATTTATAATTCAACATAGATTTGGTAGAATAAATTCTGGGTGGTATGAATTATTTGGTTTGGATCAATCAAATATTCGTTTTGGTCTTGAATATTCCGTAACCAACGATTTAGCTATCGCCTTAGGAAGAAGTTCGTTCGAAAAAACTTTTGATGGTTATGTTAAATACAAAATACTTAAGCAAACAACCGGCGTGAAATCTAAGCCTATTAGCTTGGCTTTTTTTGGTAGCGCAACGGAAAAAACTTTAAGGGATTATGAACCAAATGACAAACCTACATTTGAAGATAGATTGGCATATACAAGCCAATTATTAATTGCTCGTAAATTTTCACCTTCATTTTCTTTTCAATTTACGCCAACCTATATACACTTTAATACCGTTCCAACTCATAACGATCCAAATGATATTTTTGCGCTAGGTTTTGGTGCTAGAATTAAAGTAAGCAAGCGTATATCTGTAAATGGAGAATATTATTATAATATAAATCCTTTTGAATCAATTGACACAAAAAACTCACTGGCTGTAGGTGTTGATATTGAAACAGGTGGCCATGTATTTCAAATTATATTAACAAATTCAAGATCTATGCTTGAGAAGGGTTTTATTGCAGAAACAACTGGAGACTTTTTTAGCGGAGATATACATTTAGGTTTTAATATATCAAGAGATTTTTACTTGAATAAATCAAAAGAAGAAAAAAAATTATATTAATTACTAATTCTAAAATCAAAATCATGAAAAAACTACTCGCATTAACCAGTTTATTTTTGCTATTATTTATGGTGTCTTGTTCGTCTGACAGTGACGACGATGACATAATTGTTGATCCGCCTGCATCCATTACGTACACCAATACCATTAAATCAATTATGAGTGGAAATTGTACCAGTTGTCATGGAAATCCAACAACAAACAACGCTCCAATGTCCTTGACTACCTATGCAAATGTAAAAAATGCAGTTGAAAATAGAGGCCTAATAAGCCAAGTGGAATCTGGTAATATGCCTAAAAATGCATCAATGCTGTCTTCTACTCAAATTGCAAATATTAAAACTTGGAAAGCCAATGGTTATCTAGAATAAATTAGTTTGATATTGAATAAATATTTTACTGACTTGAGATAATTTAGAAATTTAAACTAGTTAATTATGAAGACATTACTTATTAAATTTGTAATTTTTACATTTATTTCGATGGTTTCTTTTACTGCATGTAATAGCGATGACGACAACGTTTCAAATAATGATTCGAAGTCTAATATTGAAAACAATGTTGAAATGGGTACCTGGCACATTACCAAATATATTGATGATGGCAATGATGAACGCAATCATTTCACAGGTTATAATTTTACATTTGGCGGCAACAATGTATTAACAGCTTCTAACAGTACCAATACTTATAATGGTACATGGAGTATTTCTGATAGTAATG
>JADWMI010000037.1:0-1846 GCA_015767395.1 Bacteroidota bacterium
TAGAAATATCTTAGCTATAAAACTTCAATCTCTGCTGCCTTTTCTTCAGCAACTTTTATAAAGCCTGGAAACAATGTAGGTGCTAAATTCTTTATGGGTTTATACAAAATAGCATCCTCTTGCTGCTCTTCAGAAATAAAAGGAATGGTATCATTCAATTTAGAAAAAACCAGTAAAATAACACTTAAAATCACGGCTATTTTTAAAGCGCCAAAAACACCCCCCAATATTTTATTCAACAATCCTAAAGAAGCAAAATCGGCCATTTTTGTAAACATTTTACCCAATAAACCTATTACCAAAACAATGATAGCAAAAGTAATGGCAAAGGAAACAATGGTTATATATCGTTCTTCCCAAGAAACATAATTCACCAATAAATCGCTGACAAAATACGAGAAATGAATAGCACCATAAATTCCCACTATCAAAGCCACTAAGGAAGCCACTTCAACAAACAATCCTTTTAGCAATCCTCTAACAAATCCAAAAACTAAAAGTGCAGCCAAAATAATATCGAAAGTATTCATATAATTCTTTTTGTAAATATACATCAATCGATTTGTATATTTGCAGTCTAACTAAAAATTTCAGATGTCAAGAGATCAACAATTAAAAGAAGATTGGGAACAAATATTAAAAATTATAGCAGCCAAATTTGGGGAAGGTGAAGAACTTAATTTAGATGCAATTATATACCTAATAGGCGTACAAGAATTAGGGAAAGGTGCGGTAGAATTTAGAAAAGACGACAAAGTAAACTTAATGCACATTGCTATTTGCCGATTATTAGAGCCATTTGGCTATTACGAATTTGACTATTTTGATGAAGAAAGCTGGCCACATTATAAGGCTTTAGAAGAATTACCTTCATTAAAATCAGGAGAACAAACAGTGCTTATTAAGGAAGCCATTGTATTGTATTTTAAAGAACAAGAGCTTATTTAAGTAACAGCCATTTTACGAATCATAATAGCAAGTATTTTTGGAAAAAAACGTTTGGTGTATACTCCTAATTTTTCTTTAAAACCACCAATATAAACTTCCTGTTTTTTGTTTTTTACAGCTTTAAGCAGCTGCTTCACAAATGCCTCACTGGTTAAGCCATTGTTTGTGGCTACATCCATAATATTTTGTGGTGTACCATCTCCTGTTAAAGCATTTAAAGAAACATTGGTTTTAACAAAACCAGGGCAAACCAAGGTAACTTTAATATTATTTTGATAAACTTCGGCTCTTAAACTATCAAAAAAGCCGTGTAATGCATGTTTTGATGCTGAATATGAAGAACGCAACGGTGTGGCAACTTTTCCAACAATACTAGAGGTTACCACAAAATGTCCGCAATTTTTTTGAATGAAATGTGGTAAAATTGCTTTGGTAAGCGCAACTGTTCCTAAATAATTGATATCCATAATTCGCTTATCAACGTCAATTGAAGTGTCTTTTACCAATGAGCGTTGACTTATTCCTCCGTTATTAAACAACATATCAATGCTTCCAAATAGTTTTATAGCCGTTTCTGCAACTACAGAAAAGTTATTATAATGCTCTAAATCGAGGGGTAATATTTTAACATTTTCAGGATACTCACAAACCTCTTTTACTTTCTTAAGTTCGGTTTCATTACGAGACGATAATATCAATTTGGCTTTTCGCCTTGAGAGTTCAATAGCCAACGACCTTCCAATACCAGATGAAGCACCCGTAATCCAAATAATTTTATTGGTAAAATACATACATTCGTTTTAGATGAAACATAAAAATAGTTACTTTTGGTTTGATAATTGGATAAATCAATCAAAAAAATAAAGATGCTAAAAAAACTAATTGTTTTATTGTTTTT
>JADWMI010000037.1:1946-14270 GCA_015767395.1 Bacteroidota bacterium
ATAAATCAATCAAAAAAATAAAGATGCTAAAAAAACTAATTGTTTTATTGTTTTTTATTTCCTATTCAGTACAAAGTCAGCATTTTGTAAAAGGAACAATGAACCCAACAAATGAAGAATTTACTTGGGTAGCTTTATATCAATTAGTAGGCTCAAAACAAATTTTTATTGAAAATGGCACGCTAGAAAACGGAATGTTTTCAATAGAACTTCCTGAGAATTCATCAGAAGGAATGTATCGTTTACACTACAAAATGGACAATACCCGTTTTGTAGATTTTATATTTACAAATGAAAACATTGAATTACAATTTGATCCCTCAAAACCTTCTGAAACAATCAAATTTTCAACTTCTGAAGAAAATATTCTTTATACCAATTATCTAAATCAAACAAATGAGCTGAAGCAGCAATTGAACTCCATACAATATTCATATTTCAATTTACAAACTGAAAACGAAAAAAACGACGCTGCGAAATTCTATGAAATTTACTTTTTAAAATATGTTGCAGTTCAAGAACAATTCGAAGAAAAATCAATTGGTAAATTGGCCAATCACTTTATAAAGGCTAGTAAAAAATACTATGCGCAACACTTAATTGAAACGCCTCAAGTCTATTTAAACAGTGAAAAAAAACACTTTTTCGACTTTATTAATTTCTCAGATAAAACACTAATCAATTCCACCTTTATTACTCAAAATGTATTGGATTATGTATTTTATCTAAATGTTTCTGAAGATTTTGAAGTGCAAAATATTTTGCATAAAAATGCCATAAATGAGGTTTTAGGAAAGCAGACGGAGAACATCAAAATAAAAAGGGATCTGATTACTACTTTATTGTATGCATTTGCACAGAACGAAAACATAACAATAGTAGACTATATTAAAGAAAACTATTATAACAAGCTACCAAATGAATACAAGACCGATGTTGATATTGACACGCTGTTAGAAAGTTTAAAATTAGTTGTTGGAAGAAAAGCGCCAGACTTTTCTTGGGAAGAAAATGGGACAGCCAAGAGCCTATATGAATTGAACAGTGCTGAAACTTATATGTTGGTTTTTTGGAGTACCAGTTGTTCTCACTGTTTAAATGAAGTTCCTGAACTCTATGAATACACAAAAGATAAAACCAACATACATGTAATTGACATTGCTTTAGAAAATGACTCATTGGAATTTGAAAAATATACTAAAATATTTAAAAAATGGAGCAATGTTTTAGGCTTGGGAAAATGGGAAAACAACATTGCTAGAAACTATGAAATTGTAAGCACACCAACTTATTTTATTTTAGATACCAACAAAACAATGATAGCAAAACCTGAATTTATTGAAGATGTAAAAGCTTTTTTTAAAGACTAGAAATGTAAGAAGGCATCTTCTAAATGCTCAATATCAAAGTTGTTTTTGTTTTTTGTAATGGCAATAATATCAAACCGGACTTCAACATCTAAATCTCTAGATATTACATATTCATTGATTGCCTCTGTTAACAGTTTTATCTTCTTTTGATTTACAAAATCTTGTGGATTTCCAAAATAATCACTCGAGCGCGTTTTAACCTCAACAACTGCTAGAACATTCTCTTTTTGAGCAATCACATCAACTTCTGCCTTTTTAAAACGCCAATTGCGTTCTATAATTCTATAGTTGTTTTTTTGCAGAAACTCAACCGCCAACGTTTCACCTAAAACTCCTAAATCATTATGTTTAGCCATTTTTGGTGCTTAATTTATAAAAATTTACGTTCTATCAAATCCATCAACCTTTCCTCGTACTCTAAACTAGCACTCCAATTGTAGTC
Organism: Bacteroidota bacterium; assembly: GCA_015767395.1. The sequence goes on from JADWMI010000037.1 coordinate 3,759, forward strand.
TGGTTTAACAAATTCCTGAACAAATGTTTTCGCTTCATCTTCCGTTTTAAAAGAATTTAATTGAGACAAAACGCGATTAAAATCTTCCTGACTTCCATCAAATAAATGTTTAACAAAGGCGATTCTATCATTTAAGCCAACTTGCAATTTATTTGAAAATACGGTGTCATTTAAAGATTTTTGTTTGATTTCCGTTTTTTCTTCAATTACTGGGTTTTCTTTGGTAGCTCTTTCAAAAAGCTCCGTGGCAACATCGGCAGAAATAGCATCTTTAAATTCTGCCTCTAAAGTAAATTGTAATGGCGATGGTTCCTTTAAATCATCTTTAATCAAACTTTCTTCAGCAATAAACTCCACCTCTATTTGATCTTCAATAACAACAGTTTTTCCTTCAGCAATATTTTCAACAGGCACCTCTGTTTCTTCAACTAATGTTTCGGCCGCTTCACTTACAAGTTCCTCTGCCTTCTCAACAGTTTCCTTAATTAAGTTTTCTACTTCAATTTCTTCACTTAAATCTTCAACAATGTTTTCGTTTTTGGTTTCCTCCTCATTAGGCATTTCATCTATATAAGCCGCTACAAATTTCAATACAGCTAATTTTTCACATATCAACGTTGCTTTTTTATGCAAAGCATTTACATCATGGTTGTTTTTTAATTCTAAAATACTGTGTGCCAGCGCCACCAATTCAGCTTCTATTTTTTTGTGCATAAGTTGAGATGTTAAATCGTTTTTGATGTATTATTTTTAATAAATTTGTCTAATTCTAAAATGCACATAGTTGCATTGAAATAAACGATAAACGAATGTAATAAATATAACTATATGTTTTTGCATCTATTTAAAAAAGACAATAACCTTTCAAGCGTGAAATTACAAAATGTTTCTTGAAAATACAGTAAATCATACCGAACAATTTGGCTGGATTGAAGTAATTTGCGGCTCCATGTTTTCTGGTAAAACAGAAGAACTGATCCGTAGATTAAGAAGAGCCCAATTTGCTAAGCAAAAAGTTGAAATTTTTAAACCTGCTATTGACGTTAGATACGATGATGAAAAAGTAGTTTCGCATGATGCAAACGAAATTAGATCAACACCCGTACCTTCTTCAGCAAATATTCGCATTTTAGCCAATGATGTTGATGTGGTTGGAATTGATGAAGCGCAGTTTTTTGATGATGAAATAGTAGCCGTTTGCAACGATTTGGCAAACAGAGGTGTTCGTGTAATTGTTGCTGGTTTAGATATGGATTTTAAAGGAAATCCTTTTGGTCCCATGCCTGCATTAATGGCCACTGCAGAATATGTAACAAAAGTACATGCTGTTTGTACTAGAACTGGAAATTTAGCCCACTTTAGCCATAGAACAGCCCCTAGTGACGCGTTGGTTTTACTCGGAGAAACACAAGAATACGAACCTTTAAGTAGAGCCGCTTATTTTAAAGCTATACAAAAGGATAAGGCAAAAAAAGCCGAACAAACTAACAATGGAAAATAACCACGTTACTGTTTTAAATATTGATTTAAATGCCATTGAGTATAATTTAAATTATTTTAAATCTAAACTTCGTGGCACAACCAAAATTTTAGTAGTTGTAAAAGCTTTTGGATATGGAACTAGTGCTGTAGCCATTGCCAAACACATCGCCAATAAAGTAGACTACTTTGCAGTTGCATATTTAGATGAAGGCATTGCATTGAGAAATGCAGGTATTAAAAACCCTATTTTAGTATTGCATCCTCAAAAAATAAATCTTGAAAAAATTATTGATTACAATTTAGAACCTAATATTTACTCGGTTAGTTTGTTAAAGGCTGTCATTGAAATAGCAAAAAACAAAAATCTTAACAACTACCCTATTCATCTTAAATTTAATACTGGTTTAAACAGGCTCGGATTTACAAATAAAAATATTTCAGAAATTTCAACGCTTGTTAACAATCAAAATGGCGTTGAAATTATGTCCCTTTTCTCTCACATAGCTGCAAGCGAAGATTTAAATGAGCGTGCATTTACAATGCAACAAATTAATAGTTTCAAAGCTATTTCAAATGAATTAATCCCAGCACTTAAAAATACTCCTTTTCAACATATGTTAAATACTTCTGGTATTATTAACTATGCCAAAGAGGCTCAGTTTGATATGGTACGCTTAGGAATTGGATTGTATGGCTTTGGAAACGAGGAAAATGAAACTAAAAAATTAAAAAACGTACTTAGCTTATCTTCTGTTATTTCACAAATTCATATGATTGAAAAAGGAGATAGCGTTGGTTACAACCGTGCATTTAAAGCGTTTTCAACTATAAAAACCGCGACTATTCCAGTAGGTCACGCCGATGGTATCTCAAGACAATTTGGAAACGGTGTAGGCTATGTTTATATAAACAATAAAAAAGCACCAATTATTGGAAATGTATGTATGGATGTAATTATGGTGAATGTAACCGATATTGATTGTAATGAAGGTGATGCCGTTTTTATTTATAAAAATCAACAACATATTGAGCATTTGGCAAAATCAATACATTCAATTCCTTATGAATTACTTACTGATATTTCACAACGCGTAAAACGGGTGTTAACAAAACTTTAACAAAACTATTTTTTTTGTTATATTAGCATAACCAATCATTTAAAACAAACATTAAAATGGGAATGCTAAAAGAATTTAAAGATTTTGCAATGAAGGGAAACCTAGTTGACATTGCTGTAGGTTTTGTAATGGGTGCAGCCTTTAAAAGTGTTGTGACTTCATTTACTGCCGGTATTGTTTCTCCACTTATTGGATTAATTTTCAACTCTGACTTAAAAGATTTAAAATATGTAATAAATGAAGGGGTTATGGATGAAGCAGGAGCTGTTACAGGTGAAGTTGCCGTTTTATATGGTGATTTTTTAACCAATGTTATTGATTTTATAATTGTAGCTTTTGTAATGTTTATGATGATTAAGGCTATTAACAAAACTAAAAAGAAAGAAGTGCCTGCTCCAGAAGCACCAAAAGGACCTTCTCAAGAAGATTTATTAACTGAAATAAGAGATTTATTATCTAAGAAATAAACCAAACTTTCTTTGATTAATTGAAAAGGGTTCGCGTTTGTGAACCCTTTTTTTATTTTTTCAAAAGCTTCTTTTGTGCGGCGCAAACTTTTCAATTAATCTTAATATTTATTTTACTATTTTTGCCAGACTAAAAACTATCTATTATGACAAAAATGATTCACTCTTATTGGGCTTACATTGTATTAATTATTTTAATTTTTGCAGCTGTAAACGCCATAATGGGCTTAACTTCAAAAAAAGAATTCACGGCTAAAGATTTACGAATTTCATTGTTTGCGTTAATCGCTTCACATATTCAGTTAATTATTGGCTTTATTGCTTATTACACTTCTGAACATTATACAAACATGAAAATTATAGGAATGGGAGAAGTAATGAAAAATAGCGAATTACGAAAAATTTTGGTTGAACACCCACTGGTTGGAATTATTGCCATTGCTTTAATTACCGTTGGGTTTTCAAAACACAAAAAGAAATCTACAGATGCTGCTAAATTTAAAACAATAGCCGTTTTTTATAGCATTGCTTTGCTTTTGGTATTGAGTAGAATTCCTTGGTCACAATGGTTTTCAAACTAAAAAAGTTTAATTTCCTAAGCATTCGTGCTTAGGATTTTTTATACTACAATGAAAAAAATAGCCTCTTACATACTTTCAAGCATTTTCTACTTTTTTTACAGTGTTTTATTGCTTATTTTTCACGCCTTACAATGGCTAGGTTTTAACATTGGAAAATACAAAGGACATAAGTTTGCTGTTGATTTAATGAACTGCTCACTTACATATTTGCTGTACATTTTAGGAACACGTATTACATTTATAAACAAGCATGCCATTCCAAAAAATGTTCCTTTAATTTTAGTTTCTAACCACCAAAGCATGCACGATATTTGTCCCATTTCGTGCTATATGAAAAAATACCACCCAAAATTTGTTTCTAAAATTGAATTGGGGAAAGGAATTCCAGGTGTTTCTTACAACCTAACACATGGAGGCTCTGTGTTAATCGACAGAAAAGATTCACGCCAAGCATTAACAGCACTTAAAGGTTTTGGAAAATACATTGAAGAAAATAAATATTCGGCTGTAATTTTCCCTGAAGGAACTAGAAGTAAAGATGGCATCCCAAAACGTTTTTCTGAAAATGGTTTAAAAATGCTTACCAAATTTGCACCTTCGGCATATGTAATTCCAGTGACCATTAACAACTGCTGGAAACTCAATAAATTTGGGCAGTTTCCTTTAGAAATAGGTGTTAAAATCAGTTTTGAATTTCACGAAGCTATTGAAGCCAAGTCAATGAAATTCGAAGACTTATTTGAAAAAGTTGAAACTACAATTAAAAATTCCGTAATTTAGCAGTCTACTACTACTAAAAAAATACACATGTCGGCACACAATATCAGGTTAGAGGTTATGCTAACCCTAGAAAAGAATATCGATACTTTTGTCGAAAAATTCTTAATTACACCCGAAAAAATTTGGCAACCTACAGATTTTTTACCCAATTCTCAAAGCGATACTTTTATTGAAGAGATTAAAGAAATTAAAGAATTATCTAAAGATTTAGATGATGATTTTTGGACCGTTTTAGTGGGTGACACTATAACAGAAGAAGCTTTACCAACCTATGAATCTTGGTTGTTAGATGTTGATGGCGTTTCACAACACACCAACCCAAATGGCGGTGGCGATAACGGATGGGCAAAATGGCTACGCGCTTGGACTGGTGAAGAAAATAGACACGGAGACGTTTTGAATAAATACATCTACCTATCTGGAAGAGTAAATATGCGTGAAGTTGAAATTACAACACAACATTTAATTGCAGATGGATTTGATATTGGTACGGCTCGTGATCCATACAAAAACTTTGTTTATACGAGCTTTCAAGAACTAGCAACTTATGTTTCTCACAATAATGTAGCTAAAATAGCACGTAAAAAAGGACATAAATTATTGTCTAAAATGTCAAAAATAATTGCTGGAGACGAAATGCGTCATCATTTAGCATATACTGAATTCATTAGACAAATTTTTCAACATGACCCTAGTGAAATGATGTTGGCTTTTCAATATATGATGAAACATAAAATTGTAATGCCTGCCATGAATTTAAGACATTCAGGAGAAGAAAGAGGTAGCCTTTTTGATCAATTCTCAGTAGTTGCACAACGCGCTGGTGTTTATACAGGTTTTGATTATGTAGACATTCTTAAAAAATTAAATGCTGCCTGGGAAATTGATAAAATTACTGGTTTAACAGCTGAAGCAGAAAAAGCAAGAGATTATTTAATGAAATTACCAGATCGTATGTATCGTATTACGGAACGTATTGTAGTGCCTGATACTAAATACAACTTTAAGTGGATAAATCCAATGAGCTAATATTGTCAAACTGAGTTTATCAAAATTAATCTATTTAGATAAACTCAGTTTGATTATTTTTTTACTATTTAAAAAATATTGGTAGCTGTCATGGGGAACTTGATTCAGCATCTCATCAAACTTTTCATCAATTATTCTGAGAACCTGAAATCAAAGATTCAGCGGAGCTAAATAAATTCAGGTTGACGATGTGCTATAATTTTTTATTTTAGAATCTCAAAAGCATCCTTATCATTTAAAAAATTAAGCCTTTTTCTAACATCGTTAAGGTTAGCCTTATTAAGTGTAACAATCTCAACAAATTCTTCATTTGAAATAGGACTTGTTAATTGCTCACCCAAACTATCATAGGCCGCCGAATGCCCACTGTATTCATAACCATTCGCATCCACGCCTACTCTATTTACGCCTATCACATAACACATATTTTCAATGGAACGGGCTTTTAATAAGGTATCCCAGGCCACAATTCTTGGTTTTGGCCAATTTGCAACATATAACAATACATCATATGCTTCAACATTTCTTGACCAAACCGGAAACCGCAGATCATAACAAACCAGTGGACAAATTTTCCACCCCTTGTAATCAATTACTAACTTTTCATTTCCTTGTGTATATACTTTTTCTTCACCTGCCAATGTAAATAAATGCCGTTTATCGTAATAGGTGATTCCACCTGATGGTTCCACAAATAAAAACCGATTGTAAAAATTATCATCTTCTAAAATAATAAGACTCCCACAAATCGCTGCATTTTTTTCTGAGGCCAAATTTTTCATCCAATGTACAGTCTCACCTTGCATAGTTTCTGAAATACCTTCTGGCACCATACTAAATCCGGTCGAAAACATTTCAGGCAACACTACAATATCAATATCTTCATTGATGCTATTTATTTTTTCTGAATACCGTTTGACATTTTCTTTTGCATTTTGCCAAACAATGTCTGTTTGCACGATGGCTATTTTTAAAATATTTTCCACAATTATAAAACGATTATAAAATAATAGCGGTTAAGTAATTAAAACTTAACCGCTACTAAATTACGTTTTTTAGAAACAATATTAAAAATAAAAAAACGATTCCTAATCTAAATTAGGTTGTGGTGTCATTCTCAAATATGGCTTTATTTCTTTGTGCCCTTTTGGAAATAAACTTGGTATCTCAGCATTTGAAACAGCGGGAGATATTACACAGTCATCGCCATTATTCCAATTTGCAGGTGTTGCCACTTTATGATAAGCTGTTAATTGTAACGAATCAATAACACGCAGTAATTCATCAAAATTTCGACCTGTAGAGGCCGGATAAATAATAATTAATTTTACCTTTTTATCTGGTCCAATTACAAATACCGAACGTACGGTCATTTTATCATCAGAATTTGGATGAATCATGTCGTATAAAGTAGCCACTCTCCTATCTTCATCGGCAATTATTGGAAGATTAACAGTTGTGTTTTGAGTTTCATTAATGTCTTTTATCCAACCGTGATGTGATTCGTTTCCATCAACACTCAATGCTATCATTTTTACATTTCTTTTGTCAAATTCCGATTTGTATTTTGATGCAGTTCCTAATTCAGTGGTGCATACTGGTGTGTAATCTGCTGGATGTGAAAATAAAACCCCCCAACTATCTCCTAACCATTCGTGGAAATTAATTTCTCCTTCAGTTGTTTGTGCTGTAAAATTTGGTGCAACATCACCCAATCTAATTGTGCTCATCTTTCCTTTTTTTTAAATTAGTAATTATTATATAATTAAAAGTGAAACAATTTGGGGCATTTTGAATCAACGTTATGTTAACATTTTTATTTTTACCTAATTTACAAAAATTAAATTGAACATAATATTTCGGCCGCTTTTTTCAATGTATCATCTGTTTTTGCAAAACAAAAACGCAATACTTTGGTATCCAACTTATTTTCATTAAAGACTGAAATAGGAATACTTGCTATTTTTTGCTCTTTGGTTAAACGAATCGCAAAATCGTAATCGCTTTCAGAAGTGATGTTTTTGAAATTCAATAACTGAAAATAAGTGCCTTTAGAAGGTTCAAATTTAAATCTGGAATCTTTTATTAAACTTAAAAATAAATCCCTTTTCTGTTGATAAAAACCATTCAATTCTAAATAATGATTTGGTGTTTTTAAATATTCAGCCAAAGCCACTTGGGTTGGATGATTTACACTAAACACATTAAATTGATGTACTTTTCTAAACTCCTGCATTAATGCTTTTGGAGCCAAACAATAGCCTACTTTCCATCCTGTATTGTGAAATGTTTTCCCAAAGGAAGCAGTAATAAATGTCCGTTCAGTCAACGTTGGAAACAATGCTGCTGATTGATGTTGTTCGCCATCAAAAATAATATGTTCATAAACCTCATCACTTAACAAAATAATGTTTGTTCCTTTTAACAACTTTTCCAGTTGCTGCATATCTGATTTTGATAAAATTTTTCCAGAAGGATTATGAGGGGTGTTTATCATAATCATTTTCGTTTTATCAGTAAGCAACGCTTTTACCTGTTGCCAATCAATCTTAAAAGTTTCAGGATTTAACTGGTAGGATATTACTTTTCCTTCAAACAATTCAATTGTAGGCTCATAGCAATCGTAAGCCGGTTTAAATATAATAACCTCATCGTCTTTTCTAATAGTGGCTGCAATTGCCGTAAAAATAGCTTGTGTGGCACCTGCAGTCACCGTAATTTCAGTTTCGGGATTGTAAGAAACGCCGTATAAGGTTTCTACTTTATCGGCAATCGCTTTTCGTAAACTAAAAATCCCTGGCATTGGCGCATATTGATTTTTACCATGCACCATAGCTTCGTTTACCAACGCTATTAGTTTTGTGTCACTTTCAAAATCAGGGAATCCTTGTGCTAAATTCAAAGCTTTTTGCTCAACTGCCAAAGCACTCATTACTGAAAAAATAGATGTTGGAATATTGGGAAGTTTAGACGTATACTGCATCTTTTGAGTTTTGATTATAAAGATAGTAAGAATTCAATGATAAAATCACTTCAATTCGCTGTTTGAAACATAAATTTTTTCAACTTATTTTTTATAAATCACTCAAAATTAGTACCTTTAGAATATTCTCCAAGTTCTTGCCTAAAATCTAGTGTTATGTCTGTAGGAAAAATTATACTTATCAATGCTGTCAAAATCTTTGCAGGCATTGTTCTTTTCTTCTTTTTAATGAAGTTGTTTGGGCTTGATGAATTTACGGAATTACGATTATTGAATTTTATCTTCGTTTTTTGGGGAATAAATAGTGCAATTAAAAAAAATATCTTTAAGAATGGCAACAATAATTATCTCGAGAATCTATCTCTAGGTTTTAGAACTTCATTCTTAGCTATATTACTGTTAATATTTTCATTAACAATTTACCTTTTTTACATCAATCCTTCCTTTATTCATGTTATGGAAAATTCAAAGATTTGGGGAAATAATTTAACACCTCCTTTAATTGCTTTTGCCATTTTTATTGAAGGCATCTCTTCTTCACTAGTTTGCACCTTTATTTTAATGCAATATTGGAAAAATTACAAAGTAGCCAAGCCGGTTTCGAGCTAAAAATAAAAAAACCTGTTTCATTTCTGAAACAGGTTTTAAATTAGGTTCTAAAATTCTTTTTTAGATAATACTTGCTTTTAAATATTCACGGTTCATTCGAGCAATATTGTCTAATGAAATTCCTTTAGGACATTCCACCTCACAAGCTCCTGTATTTGTACAGTTACCAAAACCTTCTAAATCCATTTGAGCTACCATATTTCTTACACGATCAGCAGCTTCCACTTTTCCTTGTGGTAATAATGCAAACTGAGATACTTTTGCAGCAACAAACAACATAGCACTTGAGTTTTTACAACTTGCAACACAAGCTCCACAACCAATACAAGCAGCAGCATCCATAGATAAATCTGCGTCTTTTTTAGGAATTGGTAATGCATTTGCATCTTGTGTATTCCCCGATGTATTTACAGAAATGTATCCCCCCGCTTGTTGAATACGCTCAAAAGCCATACGGTCAACAATTAAATCCTTAATTACTGGAAATGCTTTTGCTCTCCATGGCTCGATATAAATAGTATCACCATCTTTAAAAGTACGCATGTGTAACTGACAAGTAGTAATCCCTCTATCTGGACCGTGTGGCTCACCATTAATATGCAATGAACACATACCACAAATACCTTCTCTACAATCATGATCAAATGCTATTGGCACTTCATCTTTAGCTACCAAACTTTCGTTTAACACATCCATCATTTCTAAGAATGACATATGCTCTGAAATATCAGTTACTTTATATTCGACCATTTGACCTTTATCTTGAGGTCCTTTTTGTCTCCAAATTTTTAACGTTAAATTCATAGTGTCTTCTTATTTGTATGAACGAGTTTTTAATTCGATATCTTTAAATTCTAATTCTTCTTTGTGTAAAATAGCTTCACTAGGCTTACCTGTATATTCCCAAGCTGCTACATAAGCAAAGTTTTTATCATCACGTTTTGCTTCGCCATCTTCTGTAATGTGCTCTTCACGGAAATGACCTCCACAAGATTCTTCACGTCCTAAGGCATCTTTTGCAAATAACTCTCCTAATTCTAAGAAATCAGCCACTCTACCAGCTTTTTCTAGCTCAGGGTTTAGTTCGTTTAATTCTCCTGGAACTTTTACATTTTTCCAGAAATCTTCACGAATATCTTGAATTTCTTTAATAGCTTCTTTTAAATGCTTCTCGTTACGAGCCATTCCTACTTTATTCCACATAACCAATCCTAGTTTTTTATGGTAATAATCTACAGAATGTGTTCCTTTATTATTGATAAAGAATTCTAATTTGTCTTTAGTATCTTTTTCAACTTCATCAAATTCTTTAGAATCTGTTGGAATTGCTCCAGTTCTAATATCATCAGCTAAATATTCACCTATAGTATAAGGTAATACAAAATAACCATCAGCCAAGCCTTGCATTAAAGCAGAAGCTCCTAAACGGTTAGCACCGTGATCAGAGAAGTTTGCTTCACCAA